>JAGLCZ010000075.1 GCA_023145975.1 Candidatus Hydrogenedentota bacterium
TTTTGTCTGGTTCCGCAGTGCTATAAATTTCCCGCCAGCAGCAAAGCGCCTGCAATAACAACATCTTCCTCCAATGTACAGGGGACAAGACGTATGCTGTCACGATAGGGTGCAAAGGTGTATTTTTGCAAAGCATCACGCAAGGGAGCTAATAAAACTTCCCCCATGAGTGCAACGCCGCCGCCCAGGGCTATACATTCCGGGTGGAACAGGGTGGCAAGATTACCCAACGCAATACCAAGTGCGTTAGCGATCGCTTGGATTTCGGTGCAGGCTCGGGGATCTTTTTGGCGTGCTGCTTCGGCGAGGAGGGGACAGGAAAGTTGTTTCGGATCACCTGCGCATAGTGTGTGCAGGGGTGAATTCGGTATCAGATCGCAGAATGTGTGAAGACGTTGTTCAATGGCCCAGCCGGAACACAGGTTTTCCAGTTTATCTGCAGCACCCGGCACGGTGCTGGTCCAGTCGGGCACCCGGGTATGCCCAATTTCTGCTGCTCCCCGCCCCTGTCCGTCATAAAGGTGCCCGCCAATCACCAGAGCCCCCCCAATGCCGCTTCCAATATTCATATAACAAAATTGTTGTGTTTCTCTGCCCGCTCCCAGGCGGTATTCCGCCCAGCCGGCAGCATTGGCATCGTTTGCCACGATGACAGGCAGGTTAAATTGTTCTTCAAACCATTGGCGAATCGGTACATTTTCCCATCCTTCAATTTGATGGGATACAAGGGCTGCGCCGGTTGCTGATTCAATGGGCCCCCCAAAACCAATACCAATGGCGTAAACTGTTTTTTCAGCAGATGCGATGAGTTGCGCAGTATGTGCGGCAGTCCATTCAAGGATGCCTTGTGCACCTTTGTCACGATCTACTGTACCCCGATGAGTTTCCAGCAGGGTGCCGTCAGAAAGACCGAGGGCAGCTTGTAATTTAGTGCCGCCAATCTCAATAGCAATAATGGGCTTATTCGTTATAGCTGTACATTTTTTCAAACTCATATATTTTCTCCTGCTGGCTAAGGCGTAAGTCATTATAAAGAGGAATAGTATCGGTCTTCAGCACTTCTAATTTCAACCTGCGCTCCTACTTCGGCTCATGCCCAAATTAAATTTGGGAACGCAATTGTGTGCAAACTTGTACTTTGCATCCTTTAAGGGAATAGCGAATAAATATAAGTATTAAATGGTCTGAAGAATGAAGTTCAACTTCAAGAGAGAGTGCATTCCCAAGTACAACTTGGGAATGAGCAAGCAATACCCCGTCTCATAAAAACCGGAATGACGTTGGGGTGTGCAATACGCATGCGGCACTATGAATTTTGCAAAGTCCTTATGTCCATCGTTAAACTGGTCTGGATATATTTTAAGGTCAACCTATAAATGGAGTACGTATAAAAATGAAAACGACTACAATTTTTGCCATAGCGCTGGTGATAGCTCTCTATGGTTCCGCACTTTCTGCTGATGAAACTGTTCGCTGGCAAGCGCGAAGCGGTCACAAAGTAGTAATGTTTCAGGAGGAGCTATTCCTTACAGGAGGCTTGTATGCCTTTGAAAAGAGCTTCCTTTTTAATGATATATGGACATCCGACGATGGGGCGGTCTGGTCACCTATTGAAACAGAACAGCCTTATACGCCTTCGCGGCATCTTCACGCCTCCCTGGTTTTTCTGGATCATATTTGGGTCATGGGAGGGCAGGGAAGCGGCTTTCTAAATGATGTTTGGCGATCTCCTACGGGGCAAACATGGGAATTGGTGACCGGGGAAGCACCGTGGGCAGCACGACGCGGTATGGCGAGTGTAGTTCATAATAACCGTATGTTTATTTTAGGGGGCGAAGGGAGTGACGGAGGATATTATAACGATGTTTGGGTTACGGAAGACGGGATTACATGGGAACTGCTGACCAGTGATGCTGCCTGGGATCCGCGTCGGGAACATGAAGCCGTATCTTTAGAAAATGCAATATTTATTTTAGGCGGCACTGCTAAGTCCGGTAAATATGATGAGGTGTGGCGTTCTGCAGATGGTATCAATTGGCAAAAAATTGCTTCGTTACCTATTGCAGTCAGAGGACATTGTGCGGAGGTGTTTAAGGATAAAATCTTTGTATTTGGCGGTGTGGATGATGAGGACAAACTTTCAAACGAAGTATGGTCTTCTTCAGATGGTGTTATTTGGAGTGTTGTTGAAGAGAATGCACTTTGGGCAGGTCGTACACGCCACGACTCGGTAGTTTTCAATAAGCGTTTATGGCTGCTTGGTGGAACAACCGAGGAAGGGGACAGCAGCGAAATATGGTTCTCTAAAGACGGGAAGGATTGGAAATCTATAACGGATTCCAGCCAATGCGGCTGCTTTAGCAGTAAAAGCGATATGAAATCGCAGCGTTACTTTTTGGGTGATATATTATTGCTGGGTATTTCATTACTTCTCCTGTTCCGCTTTAAACGGTAGTATAGGAGAAAACCGCCAATGCCCGTCATAACATTAACCAGTGATTTCGGTATGC
Organism: Candidatus Hydrogenedentota bacterium; assembly: GCA_023145975.1. GTDB lineage: Bacteria > Hydrogenedentota > Hydrogenedentia > Hydrogenedentales > CAITNO01 > SLFT01. The sequence goes on from JAGLCZ010000075.1 coordinate 2,511, forward strand.
GTGATCCCTATGCGGCTGCTATGAAGGGCGTATTGCGAAAACACTGTCCCTCCGTGTTCATTGATGACTTAACCCATGACATTGCGCCCCAGGATATTCTCGAAGCCGCATTATTTCTCGAAGCTGCTGTTCCTTCCTATCCTGAAGGTACAATACATCTTGTGGTGGTAGATCCCGGTGTCGGCACGTCTCGTCGCGCCATTGCAGTTGGTGCCGGGGGGCATGTGTTTGTTGCTCCGGACAACGGCCTGCTTAGCTTGTGGCTCAAGAAGTATCTGCCCGATTGGATTTACGAGATTGATCCTGCTGTAGTAGATGCTGCCGCTATCAGTAATACATTCCACGGGCGGGATATTTTTGCACCGGCAGCTGCATGGCTTGCTAACGGTGGTATACCATCAAGACTTGGAAATGAACTTCCCCATATTAAACAGCTCAATATACCGGATCCGATTTATACGGATGACAACCAAATTACAGGCACCATTCTTCATATAGATCGGTTTGGAAACTGTATTACCAATATTCGTCGTGAAGAGGTGGAGACGAAAATAGATTCTGTGCATGCAGGGAACCATGTCATTGCTTTTAACAACACGTATAGTGATGTCCCGGTCCATGTGCCTTTGGCACTGTATGGAAGTGGAGATCGCCTGGAAATCGCTGTCAACCAAGCAAATGCTTCCCGCCAACTTGGTTTAACACGCGGAACACCGGTAATAATTGTGAACGGACTCCTAAAAAGGTGAGGTCGGCATAGGGGGATGCCGACCTCTGGGAAGGAGATGGGTTCCACAGAGCACTACCCCTGCGAACCCATGGGTAAAAACGGTGTTAAGCGGCAAGATGAGTCCTCTGTTCAAAAGTAAGAGCATCCTCATCTGCATCTATTACAACATGATTTCCATCTTGCAGGTCCCCGGAGATTATTTTCATTGCCAGCGGATCAAGTACCAGATGTTGGATAACACGTTTCAGGGGACGGGCACCATACACGGGATCATAGCCTTGTTCTGCCAGCAGTTCACGAGCGG
>JAGLCZ010000750.1 GCA_023145975.1 Candidatus Hydrogenedentota bacterium
TGGATTGCAGCGGGTATTATTGTGGTTCCCATGACATTTATCATTGCGACGGGCGGAATAGATTTATCGGTTGCGTCTATCCTTGCATTAAGTGCGATGGTCATGGGATTGGTGTTTCGGGATTTGGGACTGCCCATCTATTGGGCGGCAGTGTGTGCCGTTCTTACCGGGCTGGCTGCCGGTGCTTTTAATGGCGGTATGTCCAGTTATTTACGTATACCGCCTCTGGTGGTGACCCTTGCCACCATGACTTTATACCGGGGTATTGCAATGGGATTAAGTCGTGCCCGTCCTGTAGGTGATTTTCCCGAAGGCTTCCAATGGCTTGGACAGGGGGATTTATTCCAGATTCCTGGAACGTCATTATCCCCGGTGTACATACCTGTTTCTTTGCTGGTATTGATTGCAGTGTTTGCCGTAGGCTGGGTACTGATGCATAAATCATGGGCGGGTCGCTATGCGGAACTTATCGGCGAGAATGAAACGGCAGCGCGTTTTTCCGGCATAGATGTTCCTCTTGTTAAGTGTCTTCTTTTTACTGCTTGCGGCGGGCTGTGTGGACTTGCCGCAATTTTCCATACGGCATTTTATGCTACTGCCAAGGCGGATACAGCAATGGGTATGGAACTCGAAGCCATTGCCTGTGTTGTTATTGGCGGTGCCCGTATCAGCGGCGGACGTGCTTCCATGTCGGGTGCTTTGCTTGGACTGCTCATCATCGGTATACTACGGTTTGGCTTGGAGATGAGTGGTGTTCAATCGAGAAACATTATTATTATTGTGGGGCTTGTGTTGATTGTTACCGCAGTGGTTAACGAACGATTTGGAAACCGACAGACAGGAGAATGACAATGAAGAGATATGCGGCGGCTTTATTGGTAATGGCTTTGTTAGTTGTGGGTTGTGGTGCTAAGGATACTTCCTCTGGAACGAAACAGGAAGAAGTTCTTACTATTGGTGTGATGCCCAAACTGGTGGGTATCGGTTTTTTCAACGCAGCGAAACGCGGTATTGAAGAGGCGGGTCGTGAACTGGGTGTTAACATAGATTATGATGGACCTACTACGGGCGATGTGGAGCAGCAATCGCGTTTGGTCGATACATGGCTGGCAAAGAAATATAATGCTATTGCCATTGCTCCGAATGATCCGGATGCCATTGCACCTGTTTTATCGCGTGCCCGTTCCCGTAATATTAAGGTGATTACCTGGGATGCTGATGCACAGAAAGATGCACGCGATTGGTTTATTAATCAAGCTACTGCACCAAGTGTAGCAAAATCGTTGATGGATGTAATGGCGGCGGGTGCGGGCGAAGATGCAAAATATATCATTATAACCGGTTCCCTTACAGCGGCAAATCAGAATATTTGGATGGAGGAGATGGAGAAGTATAGACAGGAACAGTATCCAAATATGGAGAACCTTACACCGACTCCTATTGCTCCCGGAGAAGATCAGGCGCGTGCTACGCAAATGGCGGCGGACGCGCTCAAGACATACGCAGAGGTGGATGGTATTTTTGCGATTACTTCTGTTGCATTGCCCGGTGCTGCAGAAGCGGTACGTCGCGCTGGTGTTGCAGATACAGTGTTTCTAACGGGACTCGCTACACCGAACGATATGCGCGAATATGTTATGGATGATACGGTAAAGCGTTTTGTTTTGTGGAATCCTGTAGATTTGGGGTATCTTGCTGTTCAAGCTTCGGTGGCAAGTGTTCGGGGGGAACTGAACGCGGGAAATAAATCCTTTATTGCAGGACGTCTTGGAAAGATTGATATTGAAGGTGATGAAATCTTGCTGGGAGCACCGATGGTTTTTGATAAAGAGAATATAGGGGACTTCGATTTTTGAAAAGTTGTTCGGATTCAGTTGTGTTTGACAAATAAAATAAATTATACTTGTTAGGTCATGTTGAATAGAGGTGTCCGGTAGCGATATAAAATGGAGATGCACTAGAATGCCAACATTTGATTATGTAGGACGTTTGCGCTCAGGGGAAAAGAAAAAAGGTTCCATAACTGCAGATAATCGCGATGAGGCGACACGGCAGTTGAGCAACATGGGTATTGAGCCGGATAAACTAATCCAGAAAAACAAGAGTATTTTTGGAATGGCCACGGGGACGGCACGTCTTAATAAACGGGTGAAAAATGTTGAATTACTCGTGTTTACCCGCCAGCTGTCTACGATAGTGAGTTCAGGACTTCCCTTGCTTCAGGGTTTAGATATTCTGGCAGAGCAGACAGAAGATCCCAATTTCTGTAAAATCATCCAGGCTATTGCGGCAGATATTGAATCTGGAGAGAGTTTTTCTGATACATTACGGAAGTTCCCCCGTGCATTCCCAGACCTGTATACCAGTATGGTACGTGCTGGTGAAGCGGGCGGTGATCTGGATGGCGTATTGATGCAGTTGGCGGATTATCTGGAAGCCAGTGAAGAATTAAGAAGGCGTATTAAGTCTGCCATGACCTACCCTGTGGTAGCATTTTCAATGATTTTGCTTATCGCTGGTGGTTTGATAATTTTTGTGGTGCCGCAGTTCGCTGAAATTTTTGGTAGTTTTGGTGCAGAATTGCCAATGCCAACCCAAATGCTTATTGCTCTAAGTAGTTTTTTGCGGCAGTGGTATTCAATTCTTGTTATAATAGCCTCTATTGTAGGCACTATTGTTGCTGTTAGGCTTTATGGGGCTACACCGAGTGGGCGTTATAACCTGGATTCCTTAAAGCTTCGTATGCCGGTGTTTGGGAAGCTGTTGCGTAAAGTGTCCATTAGTCGTGTAACCCGTACTTTGAGTACGCTTACCCGTAGTGGTGTGGCTATTCTTCAGGCTCTTGAAATCGTAGAGCGTACAGCAGGCAATGAAGTATATGCGAAGGCGGTTCGTGAGGCGGGCGAGTGTGTTCGGAATGGCGAAACTCTTGCAGATCCCCTTGCTCGTTCAGGCATATTTCCAGCTATGGTAACGCGTATGATTGGTGTAGGGGAAAAGACAGGTGCCCTTGAGAATATGTTAATGAAGATTTCTGAATTTTATGATTCGGAAGTAAAGGCCACAGTGGATGGTCTCACAAGTCTCATTGAACCACTTCTTATCGGGGTGATGGGTGTTGTCGTGGGTGGTATTGTTATGGGGCTGTTTATGCCCATCATGGAGCTTTCCACGATAGTAAGTCAATAGTACGATATATAGCATCCTCAATATCTACACTTACCGCTTTCGGTAGGATGCGGTATCATTTTTCACAATCTCCAGGTTTCATTCATGGCATGTGAAGCAATAGCGTATGCACGGGCTGGACTGGTTGGTAATCCCTCCGATGGCTATTATGGGAAGACCATCAGTATTATCCTTCGCAATTTTGCAGCGAAGGTAACTCTGTATGAAAGCCCGGAAATAGAAATTGTTCCCAGTTTTCAGGATCGCATGAAGTACGCTACTATGAGTGAGCTGGTGCGTGATGTGGAGAATAATGGATACTATGGGGGGCTTCGTTTGATGAAGGGGGCGGTGCGCAAATTCTTTGATTACTGCACAGTCAACCACATTGAGCTGGAAGACCGTAATTTTTCAATTCGTTATCGATCTTCCATTCCGCGTCGTCTTGGATTAGCCGGCTCGAGCGCCCTTGTGACGGCTACAATGAGTTGTTTGATGGAGTTCTATGATGTTGAAATCCCAAAGCAGTTCTTGCCCAACCTGATACTTAGTGTGGAAACAGAAGAATTGGGTATCGCTGCCGGCTTGCAAGATCGGGTTATACAGGTATATGGCGGTGTGGTATTCATGGATTTCAGTCGGGAGATCATGGATTTGCAGGGGCATGGGGACTATGAAACTCTTGATACGACTCTGTTACCACCTATCTTCCTCGCTTACCAGGAGGATTTAGGACAGGGATCAGAGGTTATTCATCAGAC
>JAGLCZ010000751.1 GCA_023145975.1 Candidatus Hydrogenedentota bacterium
TGGTCCTCTTGGCACTGATGGTGCTGATGGTGGTCGGAATTGCTGATCGTGCCCACGGGTTTTTCCCGAGGGGCGGATACAATTTAAATCAACAATTGCGGTATGCTACGTGGCCGTTTAGAGAATTTGATACCAATGATAATGGTGTGATTGAGCAGGGCGAAGGTCTTGAATTTCGCATTGAAGGCGGTCCGCGCGGTTTCACACTGGATGAAATTGAACAGGTCAAGGCCGGGTTCAAAGTGTGGCATGATGTGCCTACGAGCTACGTGGCACTTCGTTTTGCCGGCGTGATTGAAGATCCGATTATTCCGGGTATCGGCCTGCCCGATTATCTTCCCACCGTATTTATGCAGGTGAATCGTATCGCCGAAAATGACGGGTATTCCCAGATGGATGACCTGGAGTTTCAGATACCTGAACTGGGTGGCGGATTGATTGGGATTGCTCTTGCCTTGTATACCATTGATATGACGCCCGTGCCTGTAGGTGGGAATGTAGTGATGGTTCCCGCAGGCAGTATTCTGGATTGCGATATTATTTTGGATGCGGCTTATTACAGAACGGGTTTGCTCACAGACAGCACTTTCGGGGTGTTGGATTTACAGGCAGCCGTTACAAAGGTTGTAGGCTCTTTGCTGGGTCTTGGAGATACACCACTCAATAATCTGGATCCCTTTAATGACCTTGCAGGTCTTCCCGTTGAACCTGCGGTTATGCAGCTTACAGGCAGTGATGGTCTTGCCCGTATGGTCGGTGCTACACCCACAATGTTCCCTGCGTATTTTCTTACCCAGATGCCGAATGGTGACTATATCCCCGGTTGGTCGGATTTGGCACCGGACGATATTTCGGGTATATCATGGTTGTATCCCCGTGAAGACGGATTGGAAAATTTCTTTAATGTAGAACACGAGGCACGCACGCAGGTGCGTAATGCCACGGGTATTCCGCCGGCGCCTATTTCAGGTGCGCATATTGTGGCATGGGCGGATGTAACGGATAGTCCCAGTGGACGGCGTGTACCCATGTTCAGCACCATGTCGGGTCTTTATGAAATGTATACAGATACTCAGTTGAGTGGACGTTTCAACATGCAGGGGCTTTGGAAGCAATTGGAAGTGCCCGGGAAAGAAGGTACTCTGTTCGAGCCTTCTTATGTAATGACCATGAGTCCCCTTAATGGGTTGGGCTATGATCGTCAGGCACCTCCCGGTATGACTTCCTCGATGTTTGACAGTATACAATCCGCCTTCCCGGTCAGCTTTTCTACTATTGTTCGACCGGCAACAGAATTTTCGACCAACTATCCGTCAGAAGTATTTAATGAAGACGGCAATATTTACGGTGTGGATAATTATGCCGCAGGTACCCCGTTGGCATGGAGTTTTGAGAAGAATGCGTTGATAAGTATGAACTCGAATAAAACACTGCCGCGTATATTACCGCGTAACATGCCTATGTTCGGTGACCCCGATACCGTATGCCCAATGAATATAATTGAAAATATTGATGGTATTGCACTGCCGGCGGGTATTGGAAGTCTTAACAACAAATTACGCAATTTTCGAGATAATACCCTGCTGAATTCGGCGGTGGGCACAGCGGTTGTGGAAATGTATTATCGTGTGGCACCGTATGTAGGTTATCAGATGTTCCGTCATGATGCGCTGATGCGTATGGTGCGCGGTGGTGTTGTAACAGCTATGTGGATGTGGGAGCGGTTGATGAGCATATTAATTTTAGGGATACTCTCCGGCATTATGGCAATGGTGATTATAAAGAGGCATCGCCTTAGTCCCGCCGGTATTGCTGTGGTAGTGATGGCATTGCTTTTATGTGTTGCGGCAGCGTCTCATGCTACCCAACTTCCCATGAGTACAGAAGAGATGGTGGCACAGTCTACCCATATTATTTCCGGGAAAGTGCTTTCTGCAGAAGGCGCACTGGGAGTAAATAACCGAATTTACACCAATGTCGCTTTTGAAATTTCCGATGTAGCAAAAGGTGATTTAAATCGTGGTTCCACAATAACATTTAGTGTCATTGGCGGTCAATACGGCACATTAGCACTTGCTGCGACAGGGATTCCCGGGTTTGTGGCAGGAGAGCATGCCGTGCTTCACCTTGTAGATGTTCCTAACTATGGATTGGTTCCACAAGGTGGATTACATAGTAAAGTACCCATTTATGTTGATCCCGATACGGAAGAGGAAGAGGTTATTTCCAGCGAAGGCGAGGGTGAAGCAACCGAAGGCGAAGTAACCGAAGG
>JAGLCZ010000752.1 GCA_023145975.1 Candidatus Hydrogenedentota bacterium
AGCGTCAATTGATACAACGACTGACCCGCAGTTTCCAGTTCAACCAACTCCTCCGGAGGATTGGTCCAGGTAAGCGACACAAGCGGAACGTCCACATCGGCGGGTCCGTCCGTCGCAAGGGTTGGCGTTGCCCTGAAATCACGCAACCGCAAAATCTCAATGACAGGAATTTCCTCTTCCGTCCATAGCTCTATTTCACCCTCAAGACCAAAGGGGTTTACCTGCGCATACGATAGATTGCATACAAATGCTCCCAAAAGTGCTATCACTACCAGCAAATACGAACCGGTATGCGACGCCTGTATTTTCGGCATCATAACCTGTCTCCCTTCGGCTTTTACGCCGATAGACCGCCGTTGCGGTATTGCCTATCCGACATTCCATACACTTTCAATCATACAGAACATCGACAACTCTTTCCTTATCAAACCCAACCGCAGATGCAAATACAAAGTCCTAATAAATACAACTCCAATTCACACCAAAGTCATTGGACATATTATAAATCAATCCAACAAACAACATCAAAGTCAGCGACCATCGTCACTACGATAACGATCCTATTAAAAAGCCCGCGTCTGCTATAACGACGCGGGCCGAATTAATCACTATCCACGGCAAATTGCCATGTCAATCCAAGCTGAATGCGCCGAGCTACAAGGAGCTGTAAGTGCGCTGCCAAGAAGTACCTTCCTGGTTTGCCAGTTCCCTTTCAGCAAGCAATTGTGCCTGACCCGCAAAATCCGGGATCCGAGAATTTACAATATGTGCTTCAATCGACTGCTGAACACCTTCCGGCATATCTTCACGAAATCCCCACTGCGGTACATCCTGTGTTCCGACATTCTCAAAACTACCAATATTGGCACCATCAAGTGTGCGATAGTATACTGCCCAGTTGCCTCGCATCAGGCATTCTGCCCATTTCAGCGAACGCGCACCGTAACGATCCGTAACGGCAACATTCGCAAAGAAATATTCGCTGGCACGAGCTAATTCCATCTCGCGCAAATAAACGCTGGCATATTCATTCTGCAGTTCCGGCGATACCCACAGTGCCTGATTCACTTTCTCACGAAGTGCCACTACATCTGCCAAGCGCTGCGTGTAATCAAACTTCTGGGGGGCAAGGGGAATACTTTCTTTAATTTGTATTACAAGGCGATCCACATTATGAGCAAGAGCGTCCTTGGCGGCAACACGACGTACATTGGCCTCTTCGAGTTCACCAACGTGACCCGTCAGCCGATCCACTTCCGCTATCAAACCTCGTTGGCGAGCCTGTACGATAGCAGCTTCATTGCGCAACTCTTCCAAAAATTCGCGAGCAGAAATAATTTCATCATTTTTCTCACGAATACTACGCTCCACAGTGCCCAGATCCTGCTGCTGCCCATCAAGAATAGCACGCGTGGAATCCAGCTGCCCTTTTACGTTTCCAAGTTCCTGTTTGCTTGCCTCAATGTCCTTAATCAGCTGATCAAGCTCTGATTGGGTTATCTCAGGAGCACCATCACCACCAGCACCAAGATTCCTCAGACTCGCAACCGTGGATTTTTCCTGCTTAAGCTCTGCCGTCAATTTATCCACTTCATCACGCTGTGGATTTGGGAGGAACGTGAGGTATTCGGAAACATAAGGAGCATTGAAAACACCGATGATCAGGGAAACAACCACAAAAGCTCCCAGCACCATCCAGTTCACGCCCGCAGACTTTGTACCCGCACCTTGACTACCTCCACCCGGTGCCGGCATGGCAGGCGGCATTGCGCCTACTCCAGCACCCACAGCCGCAGGTTCACCACCTGCAAAATCGTCATCACCAAAACCCGTATCCGCCGAAAAATCAGGGACCGGTGTCGCGGCAAGTTCGGGAGTGGCAAAATCACTTTCAGCACCAAAATCATCAAACATAGGCGATTCCATCGCCTGTGTAGGTGCACCAGTCTGCCCGCCGCCAAATCCAGAGTCAGCACCACTGAACCCAGAATCCTCACCGCCAAATGCACTATCAAAAATAGGCGTGTCCAATGCGGAATCCGGCCCGGGTCCGATATCAGGCGTTTCAGGTGAAAAATCACTGTCTGCAGCAAGATCCTGGAACCCGCCAGCACTCATTATTTGATCATCGTCATCGGCGACACCGTCGTCGAATGCACCCGAATCAAAAGCGGGTAATCCAATATCCTCACCACCAGTCGGATGCACATTACCAACACCGATCTCCGGTGTCACTGGTGCAAATTCTTTATCCTCCTGCAAAGGAGAGAAAGTTTCGGATCCCGAATCATCATGAGATTCAAAATCTCCCAACGGTGGTAATGCATCGCCTGCATCACCTTCACCTTGAGAATCGAAGTCGCTCAGTGGCGGCAGATTTCCCAAATTAGAGTCACCATCCGAATTATCGGATCCATTTTCAAGAGCATCATCACCAAATAATTTGTCGTCGGCCATTAGACCCACCTCCGTTTATATGACGGGTTCAAGATTAACCACACGTTCTATAATACGCATTCTAACACGATCTACATCAAGTGTCAAGTAAACTCTTTACAGATCGTAACACAAAGTATCCTCTATAATATACATCTTTTCGGGGAACTAAGGCAAACTCAGCTCCAACGCTCTTTATTTGCACCCTGTTATGAGAGTTCCAACAGTTACTTTACAACAATATATTTATTCAATCTCCCCCGAAACGACAGGTGAAAAAAGCAATATTCGCTATTACGTTGGGGTACGCCGAAACAAAAGTATGCCCAAAGTCAAAAACAAAACACTCGCGCTCCAAGCTGCCACATAAGGTGGTAACTTTCCCATATACCCCAAACCAACACTTACTGCAAACACGAGTAAGTACGCCATTGCCACACCGATACTAACTCCAAACCCCAGGGTTATTCCTCCACGTCGCAGTTTCATGGCAAAAGGGAAAGCTAACCAGATGATTACAAAGCACAAGGCGGGCTGTGAGAACTTCAAGTGGTAATTAACCAATTGCTTTTGAACAGGAATCCCCAGACGACGCGCTCGTTTAATATCAGCTGACAATTGCCTCGTTGTTTTTGCCTGCGCGGGTTTGCTCAACGCAAACAATTCCTCCGGTGACTCCTGAAATGGGGCGACACACTGTGTAATACGTTGGGATGCCGTTTCCCATTGATTACTCCGGTCGAACTTAGCCCAACGCCCATCTTCTAACAACCAGCGCGACTGCGCTGCATCCCAGAATATCCTCTTGACACGTATCTCTTCAACATGATCCGTTCGAATAGCATGGAGAAATACATCCTGTCCACTGTTGGCGCGTTCGTTAAACTTAAGAACATGACAGGTCCATCCGTCCCCCAGATTTGTCCAACTGATTCCAAAACGAGTTTTCCCCGATACTTTGGAAAAATACTCTTCTTCCACTGCAGTATGAATTTCTGTGGCACGAACACCGTAACTTTCCTGAATAAAAAATACTGCAACTGCAAGGAGAAATGCCATTGCAACCGGTGCGCGTGCAATCCTTCCAAGACTCACACCGCCGGCAAGCAACGCGGTAATTTCATTATTTTGCGCAGCGTTACCCAACACCATCAGCCCCGAGATCAAAACCGATACGGCTGCCGCCTGATATTCAAAAAGTATGGTGGGCACAAATGTAATGTAATACATCAATACCGTGGTAAAAGGGATTTGGTATTTGGAAATATCTTCCTGTCGTGTAGCCACGAGATCAATTACACTAACGAGAAGTATAAGAGCAAGCAGTACTTTGAACAATGTCGTTATGAAACGACGGGCTAAATATCGGTCCAGTAACGTCATACGCGATCCACCCGCCATATCATAATCAGCCCCAGAATACACAACAGCAAATTGGGAATCTGCCCAAGTCCCACCGTAACCGGTAACGCCAGTAACAGCGGTAATTCAACGAGCTTACGTAATGCGAAATAGCCAGCGATAATGATAAGGCCAACCGTAAAAGCAAAAGATTTTCCCGAACGCCGCGACCGTGCACCAAGAGGTGCGCCGACAATACTGACAGCAAGACACATGAGAGGAAATGCCAGCCTATTTTTAATTTCAACACGAATCTTATGCAATGCAATCCCTACCGGTAACGCACCCGTTTCATCAAAACTCTTTTTCAAGCGTTTTTCTTCAACAAAGAGCTGTGAAGTCGTCATGCCATCGCTGGCCCCCTGAAGTTTTCCCATATCCGGCACAGGTATAGATTTGGTCAACGAATCAAACATAAAGTGCTGCCTCGGATCATTTGGAATAAACAGGCCCTGCCGTAACTCGATATGTTTTTCCCCATTAACGATTATAACGCCTGCACTATCTGCATAAAATGCGTTGGCACCTTCCGCCTCCGGCTGCAATATTACGATGTCGCGTAATTCCCCATTCGGTTCCCGGTGTCCGAGATAAACACGCCAATCACCAAACTCGTGCATCACCCCTGTCGGCAGCATTTCCAAGGACATACGTAACGGAATTTCTGTAGTTACCAACCGCATGAGCTTACAGTATGCCCAGGGCTGACAGCGATCTGCCACCACAAAAAGCAAGCCGCTCAATACCATGCCAAATACCAATACCGGCAACACAATACGCTTGAGAGGTACCCCCGCCGCCTTCATAGCTGTCAATTCGTTGCGCTGTGCCAATGTGCTGAATACAAACATGACTCCCATCAGAAATGTAACGGGAATGATATAACTCGCAAGGGCAGGCAATGCATAAAAAGTGATACGGGCAATATCCAGCACACTGATCTGGGTAACAGGCATATGTTCCATGAGATCCTGCATTTGCGTTCGCACGGCACCGCCAACAACCACAAAGCTGATAACCGCCGCTGCAAGCAGGACGGGAGGCCAGATTTTACCTGTAATATATCGGTCTATCAATCTCATGTAGGATATATGCTTTTTCTGTCTATATTGCTATACACTGAGTAACTTTGCCAATCGGAATAAATCCGGATCAAATTTATTGTACGTTTCCCACGAATCCGCAATCGGACGCAACGTAACCGTATTATTTTCAAAGGCGGTCATCACATTCGATTTTCCTTCGAGTAATGCCTCCACACCAATTACTCCCATCCGCGTCGCCAATACGCGGTCAAAAGCAGTAGGCGTACCACCGCGCTGTAAATGTCCAATAACGGTAACACGTGTTTTTTTGAATTCAGGTGCCGCTTCCCGCACTTTCCTGGCAATGGTGCTGGCATCTCCGGCATCATCACCTTCTGCAACTACGACAATCATAGAGGTCTTGCCCCGGGCACGCGCTTCGCGCAAGATATCAACAAGCTCACTGATAACGGTAATACTTTCGGGAACAAGCATTTCCTCTGCCCCCCCTGCCAGTCCACTGTACATGGCTATAAAGCCGCTACACCGTCCCATCATCTCTACAAAGAAAATTCGATCATGTGATGCCGCAGTATCACGCAATCTGTCAATAGCTTCCACTGCGGTATTCAGCGCCGTATCAAAACCAATGGTATATTGTGTTCCACCAATATCGTTATCAATCGTTCCCGGCAATCCCACACATGCAATGCCATGCTCCTGACACAGTTTGTACGCACCATGGTAGGAACCATTACCACCAATGACGACCAAGCCTTCTATACCATGTCGTGCCAGCTGAGCGGCTGCTGCAGCCCGCCCCTCTACCTCCCTAAATGCTTCACAGCGAGCAGTATGCAGCAGGGTGCCGCCCCGATGAATAATGCCGCTCACAGAACGTGCGTCCATGGCTTCAATCGCTCCATCAATCATCCCCTGATACCCACGTTTAATACCATACATTTCAAGGTCGTGCGCAACACCGGTTCGCACTATAGCTCGTATTGCAGCATTCATTCCCGGTGCATCACCACCGCTTGTAAGTACGCCAATTCGTTTCATGCCGATTCCTTTACACCTGAGATAATTACAGAAAAATATATTACAAAGCCGCTTTTTCTTCTTCCACAATCTCGACTAATCTGCGGCCATAATCCGTATAAGATTTGTACAGTGCTTCCGCACTTTCCGCTTCCCGGCCTGAATGAATTACAGCAGCCAAATGCGGCTCTATTGAAAATCCACCGTCATATCCGTTTGCAATCAAATCGGAAACGATTTTTCGCACATATCCTTCGCCATCACCACACATACAATACTGGTCTACACCATCAACCTTGCGGGCATCTTTAATATGCACATACACAATATCCGCCTGTACATCTTTGTAATACTCCCAGGCATCCTGTCCATAAGTCACAGGATTACCAGTATCAAAAACCACTTTCAGTGCATCACTGTCCACTTCGCCCAGAAGAATATTGCTGTTCTCCGATGACAAACCGCCCCAGCCACTGCAATTCTCATGCACAAGGACAACTCCCCCTTCTTCAGCGATATGCACAAGGTGCTTCATGCGTTTGATAGACTCCTTACGCCAATCACTTTCGTTCAGCGGCTTATCCGTATCATTAGGGTAACTCATCACACGGATAAAACGTGTTCCAAAACGTTTCATCCGAGGAATAGCCTGCCTTAAATCATTCTCATCAATTGAAAAGTCGCCGGAAATCGGACGCGCCCAATTTGCAATAGCACTTGAAAAACAAGACACACTCATACCTGCTTCTGTCATAGCACCATAGACAGCATCGAATTTTTCGGCATCAATTTGTGTAAGATTTACACCATCAATGTTCCGTAATTCCATGTGATTCCATCCCAACTCCTGATGTGCTTTAATCTGTGTAAATATATCCAATCCGGATTCATCTGAAATACCTGAATAAAACATGATATCAATCTCCTTGTAAATACGACTATTGTTATGA
>JAGLCZ010000753.1 GCA_023145975.1 Candidatus Hydrogenedentota bacterium
GCCTCGCGCCATAATTGTTTTGTCGAAATGAAAAAGAAAGGTACTGCAGGAAAGTTTATTGGAAATGAGATTAGGAAGCAGGTGTCCAGTTGTCTGAAAACAGAAGGGAAATAAGAGCATAATGCTTTGTCAAGGAGTCCGTGGGTGCAATACAGGCTTGATCCTGATTATGACTGTAGTGTTTCCGCTGTATTCGTGGGGACAGACAGCCCGGGAAGTTACTATTACCAGCACTGTAGATGATAGCGAACAGGCAGCCATGTTTTATGCCCCGGAGGCAAGTGGTGCCGTACCGCTTGTTGTTGTGCTGCATACCTGGTTGGGTGATTACAGGCAGGATGCCCACAAAGCGGTTGAAGAGTGGTGTATGAAAAAAGGATGGGCCTATATACATCCGGATTTTAGGGGACCGAATATTCGACCTGAAGCAACAGGTTCAGAGCAGGTGCTTCAGGATATCCTTGATGCGGTTACTTATGCCCGGAAAGAAGTTGATATCGATGATGAATCTATTTTTCTTGTGGGAACTTCCGGTGGTGGGTATACCGCCTTGCTGATGGCAGGTCGCTATCCGGAAATCTGGGCGGGTGTCTCGGTATGGGTTCCTATTGTAGATTTGACAGCGTGGTATCATGAGTGTAAAGAGGCGGATATAAAATATTTTGAAGATGTAGAAGCGTCTTGCGGAGGGATACCGGGGGCAAGTCCAGCCGTTGATAAGGAATACCGGAAACGGTCTCCTTTGACCTGGCTTTCCAATGCAAAGGGGCTGCACTTGCATATTAATGCAGGAATACGGGACGGACACGACGGAAGTGTTCCTGTCAGCCATACCCTGCTTGCTTTCAATGAAGTCGCTGCTCCCCGCGATAAAATATCGCCGGAGGACATCTGTTTTTTTGTAGACAGGATACAGGTTCCGAAGCAGTTGAAAAAGAAGATCAACGATCCGACTTATGGAGAGAAACAACCTTTGTTTCGGCGCTGTTCAGGCAATACGATGGTAACTATTTTTGATGGTGCCCATGATTTTATTCCTGAGGCGGCATTGGCATGGATCGAATCTATCAAGCTTCCATGAGTTGCGGGTTAAGAGAGGGCTGCTTCGTTCAGATTTGGTTCCTGATTTACGCAGGGAGTACAATGCCGCATATAACCCCATGAAGGAGATGAGTATGGCGACGATTTTTTCTGCATTTGGAAGTTCTATTACCCGTCGTAATTTTGGTGCATTGACCCTTGCTTCGACTTTGGCATGTGCCGGTATGGGGGTTGCTGCCCCTGCGAAGCCGGGTG
>JAGLCZ010000754.1 GCA_023145975.1 Candidatus Hydrogenedentota bacterium
CTCCGCCCGGAGCGAAAAGTACTCGGTTTTCGGGAAAAAGTCCTTCCAGGAACAGAGCGACCACTATAACATCAGTATTTACAATAAGTTAAAAGAAAGCATGTGTTTTTCTGTCGATTTGAGTAGAAAAGTAGGGAACGAACTAGAAGGGTGGGTAGGGTGAACAGGGTGCCCCGGCGGAGTGCGCCAACAGACGAATTCATAGGATTTCAGGTATTCGTTTGTGTAATTGGTGTCTGCATTGATATTATACAGGGTACAGGGGCATGGGTTTGTGAATGGACGGCATATTTATCTCAATGAACTAAGGGCGGCATCAGCCCCAAAAACAGGTTTAACAGCATCAGTATGAAAATACCCCAGGAACGAATACGAAACTTTTGTATCATCGCGCATATCGATCATGGCAAGTCTACTCTCGCCGATCGGTTACTTGAGTTTACCCATACGGTCGAACAGCGCGACATGAAAGAACAGACGCTGGATACGATGGACATCGAACGTGAACGGGGCATTACCATCAAGTCTGTGGCAGTACGTATGGAATATCCGGCAGAGGACGGTCAGACCTACATGCTGAATCTGATTGATACGCCGGGGCATGTAGATTTTGCCTATGAAGTATCCCGTTCTATGGCAGCTTGTGAAGGGGCACTGCTGTTGGTAGATGCTGCCCAGGGCGTTGAAGCACAAACCCTGGCAAACGCCTACAAGGCCATCGAACAGGAACTCGAAATCATCCCCGTAATCAACAAGATTGACTTGCCCGCTGCCGATGTGGAAAGCGCCAAACGACAGATTGAAGATGTCATCGGCCTGCCTGCAGAGGAGGCGATTCAAGTCAGTGCAAAATCGGGTCTAGGCTCCAAGGATGTTTTAGAAGCCATCGTGCACGGAGTACCTGCGCCAACCGGCGCGAAGGATGTACCGCTGCGCGCCTTAATCTTTGATGCCGTGTATAATTCCTATCGCGGCGTGATTGTCTACGTGCGTATTGCGGAAGGATCCATTCGAAAAGGACAGCGCGTCAGCATGATGACCACCCGGGCAAGGTATGAAGTAGTAGAGGTAGGCTCTCTCGCTCCGGATCTTGTGGCCCGGGATGAACTTACCGCCGGGGAAGTAGGCTATCTAATATGCAACATCAAGACCCTGGCAGATACGCAAATAGGCGACACGGTTACGGACACCGATAAACCGGCGGAATCTCCCCTTCCCGGTTACCAGGAAGTGAAGCCCGTAGTATTTTCCGGACTGTATCCTGCCGCTTCCAATGACTA
>JAGLCZ010000755.1 GCA_023145975.1 Candidatus Hydrogenedentota bacterium
CTTAAATCAGGGTGTAAATTCTTTATACGTGCGTAGTACGAATAAGTAAGGAGAAAATTTATGGGTAAGCATATTATAGTATGGGTCGGTGTGGTATTGATGGGAACGATGCTCGTTGCCCAGGCACCTGATCTTAAAAATATGGATGTGGTTGAACGTTCGGTGCCGGTGGGACCTGTGGCAGTTATAGATAAAGTGCCTATTGAAGGTTCTGATTTTTTGGATGAATATCGTCGTAATTTGAAGAGTTTTGCGCAAATGGCGAATGCACCGGAGTTGACAGATGAATTTCGTGTTCGTGCTGGGTTGACTATCCTTGGTGATATGCTACGTCATGAGATCCTGTTGAAGGAGGTGCAGCGTCGTAATATTACTGTGCCGGAATCCGATATTGAGAAACTGTATCAGGAGAAGCTTCTTTATTTTGAAAAGATGCTTTCGAAGGGATCGAGTGAAAAACCCACAGAAGAACGAGTGTTGGAGCAGGCGGGGCAGACGCGTGACCAGGCCATAACAAGTATCCGGAATCAGTTGCTTATGGAACGGGTTGCAGAAAGCATTGCCAAAGAAAAAGGTGCTGTCGTAACTGATGTGGAAGTGCGTAAATACTATGAGGAAAATTCACAATTATTTGAGAAACAGGGCAGAATGCATCTGGCACAGGTACTTATTATTCCAAAACCTAATGCGTCGAATGCAGATGAGAGTGCTTGGAAGACTGCGGAAAAGACTGCGGAACGTGCCCGGGCACGTATATTGGCAGGCGAGCAGTTCGCAGCGGTGGCACGTGACATGTCGGAAGCACCGGATGCGTCTCAGGGGGGAGAGCTGGGTATGCTGCCTGTAAACGAATTACCACCATTCTTTGTTGATGTGGCTGTGGGTATGGAGTCGGGTGATCTTAGTGGTATTTTTCGGAGTGAGTATGGCGTACATCTGCTCAAACTTATAGAAGTTGAAACTGCAGGGACTGTTCCCTTCGAAAAAGCGCAGCCTGTCATTCATCGCATGTTGTATCGTGTCAGGCTTGATGATGCGGTACTGGATTTTTGTGAACCTATTGTAAACGATCCTAAACGCACCAAAGTATTCATCCAACTGGATCGCACACTGGCAGCACAGGGCGGTTTTTCTACCCCATAGCGGCAATGAAACGACTGCTTTTTATTTCATATAGAGACATATCCAAAGGTATTGCTAGTGACTAAGATATCTAAAAGCATAGTGTCCCTTTATCCAGCGGCATTTGTGGTGTTGCTGTTGCTGGCTGCTGCGGCATCTGCTGAAGAAGTGTATCGTTGGCCTCTTGATCTCCCCCGTGATTTATCTTCAAGTTTTGGTGAATATCGCCCCGGTCGCTTTCATGCCGGTATAGACTTGCGTACAGGCGGAGTGACTGGAAAACCTGTATATGTTGCTGCTGACGGCTATGTATCGCGAGTGCGTTGTTCGCCTTGGGGATATGGCAAGGCGGTGTATGTGCAGTTCGAGGATGGAAACAGCGCGGTTTATGCCCACCTCGAAGATTATTACGATGTACTGCGGGAATATGTACGCGACAATCAACATGCACGCCGGTCTTATACAGTTGATTTGTATCCGGAACCGGGTCGCTTTCCTGTATATAAAGGCCGACAAATTGCCGTTAGTGGAAGTACCGGTGCCGGACCGCCTCATCTGCATTATGAACTGCGTGATTCGGCAGGACGTCCTTTCAACCCGAAACTAGCAGGGGCAGTATGGCCCGATACGGTTCCTCCGATTTTTCGGAGTGTACTTATTGCGCCGGAGGGAAATGCCGGAACAGTAAACGGCGGTTTCAAGCCGATAATACTGGATGTGGTACGTCACAAAGGAGGGCATTACACAACAGCACCCATTACTGCATCCGGGCGTATTGGTATCGCGGCAGATGTAATCGATCCCGGGAATGACGGTATTAAGATGGGGGTGCATGTGTTGCGGTTGACTCATGAAAACAAAGAAGTTTTTCAGGTGCGCCACGATTATATCTCCTATAACAATATTTCCAATGGTGCCGTAGCATACCATCCTTTTTTCCTTAACGAGGGGCATTATCTTTTACTTTGGCGCTGGTCTGGAAA
>JAGLCZ010000756.1 GCA_023145975.1 Candidatus Hydrogenedentota bacterium
AAGAATTCGCGTATGCCGATACTCCTGAACTCTACTCGCTCTATGTGAGTGAGTTATTCCGCTTCGACCAGTTGTATCGTCACTTCTGCGAAGCCGCCGACCTTGCTGAAAGCGCAGGATGGGATCTGCTGAAGCCGCTACGGGATGATATTGAGTCTGTCTATTGCAACTGGTATCTTATGCGCCTGGGTATTGAATGGGGCAAGTGCCTGAACAACGGATTACTGGAAGCGTGGCGTATTGCAGACATACCGAACCAGCAGGATTTCTATAAAGAGCATGTGCTGCCACGACTGAAGCGGGGTGATCGTACACGCGTATTTGTAATCATCAGCGATGCCTTCCGTTTTGAGGCTGCCCAGGAACTCTGTACATGCCTGAATGGCGAATACCGTCTTCAAGCCGATTTGACCACGCTGCTGGGTACACTGCCGTCCTACACGACGCTGGGCATGGCAAGTTTGCTGCCGGGTAAAATACTCTCTTACGGAAAGTCCGGCGATGTTACGGTGGACGAAAAAGCAAGCGCTTCACTGGATCAGCGCAACGCAATTCTTGAAACAGTGAACGGCATGGCTATAAAAGCAGAGGAACTAATCTCGCTGACCCAGAAAGCAGGACGTGCACGTGTGAAAGAAAAACAGATTGTATATGTGTATCATAACGTAATTGATGCCGTAGGCGATTCGGCCTCAACAGAGGTGGGTACTTTTTCCGCTGTGCGTAAAACCATTAACGAACTGGCAAGCCTGGTACGCTTCATCATTAACAATCTTAATGGTAACCATATGCTTATCACGGCGGACCACGGATTTCTATTTTCTGAAAGCGCACCCACTGAAACAGACAAGAGTAAACTAAACATCAAAGATGAAGGTGTCATCAACTCAAAAAAACGTTATGTGCTGGGTGAAAAACTCGGCAGTTATGAAAATACTTTCCATGGAAAAACACACAATACTGCAGGTACGGAAGACAACATGGAATTCCTGATTCCCAAGGGTGTGAACCGCTTCCATTTTGTGGGCGGCGCACGATTCGTACACGGCGGCTCCATGCCCCAGGAGATCGTTGTGCCTGTGCTCACAGTGAAACATATTAAGGATAAGTCCAGCCGCCGGAAGACCAAGTCCAAGCCGGTGTCGGTGAGCGTACTCGGAGCAACCCATCGTATCACCACGCCACACCACCGCTTCCAACTGTTGCAGATGGAGGCTGTAAGCGAAAGGGTAAAACCTGTTACCCTGAAGGCAGCAGTCTACGAAGGTGACGCACCTGTAAGCAACATCGAGACGGTTACTTCCAACAGCGTATCAGACAGTATGAGTGAACTGCAGAAGGACATCCATCTTGTACTTCAGGAACGACAGTATGATAAGAAGACCACCTATCGACTTATACTTCGGGATGCTGATACCGGTATAGAACAACAACATGTGAACGTAATTATTGATAGGGCCATAACCGATGACTTCTGAAACAACCTCCACATCACTTGACGAAATCCTGAACAGCCGCTTTGCGGGACGGGTAGTCCGCAAAGACCTGACCAAACTTGTAAAGGAAGGGGCAAACGTTCCCGTTTACGTGCTGGAGTATCTGCTCGGCAGCTATTGCGCTTCCAATGATGAAGCAATAATTGCCGACGGCTTAAAAACAGTAAAAACCATTCTTGCTGAAAACTACGTGCGCCCGGACGAGGCGGAGAAGGTGAAATCCATGATCCGGGAACGGGGACGCATGAAGATCATTGACAAGGTGACTGTACGTCTGAACGAAAAGCGGGATGTGTACGAAGCCGTACTGTCAAACCTCGGCGTGAAGGCTGTGGAAATCAGCACGACCGCTGTGAAACAGTATGAGAAACTGTTGGCAGGAGGCATCTGGTCCATCATCACAATGCGTTATTTCTACGAGGAGGGACAGAAGTCTTCGCCCTTTATTGTAGAGGAACTCAAGCCCATCCAAATGCCGGGCATGGACATGAACGAAGTGTTCGAAGGACGACTGCATTTTACAGAGGAACAGTGGATTGACGTGCTGCTTCGTTCCTGCGGCTACGAACCCACCCACTTCGATGAACGGGTAAAATGGCATATCTTGTGCAGAATGATCCCGCTCGTGGAAAACAATTACAACGTCTGCGAACTGGGCCCGCGCGGCACGGGCAAAAGCCATATCTACAAGGAAATCAGTCCCAATAGTATTCTGATCT
>JAGLCZ010000757.1 GCA_023145975.1 Candidatus Hydrogenedentota bacterium
AGTATCGGCATAACAAGCAGCGTAAGAATACCGGATACCAATATACCGCCCGCAGAAGCAAGTCCCGTATCGTTGCGCAGCTCAGCGCCTATCCCGCGTCCGAAAGCCAGGGGCAGCATACCGAGCACGGCGGCAAGGGTAATCATTACGATGGGTCGAAACCGCTCACAAGCGGCGTTCACCATGGCAGCATGGCGCGGCATGCCCGCGGCTACATGCACATTAAACTGATCCATAATGAGGATGGCGTTATTCACCACGATACCAATCAGCATGACAATGCTCATCAGCGCAAAAATACCGATACTGTACCCGCCCAGATAGAGGGAATAGAAAACACCAATCAATGCCAGCGGTAACGTTACGAGAATAATTATGGGCTGCTTGAACGACTCGAGAATGGCTGCCAGCAGCAGCACCACCAACAGAATAGCAATAAGCCCCGCTTCCATCAGTGCCGCTACACCTTCAGACATCATTTCATACATCCCCCCAAAATGATAGGTGTACCCCGGGGGCAGGGGTACCTGTTCTTCAAATTCAGCACTCAGTTTTTCGACTGCCATTCCCAACGCCAACGACGGATCGAGATTGGCAAAGAGTTTCGCTACACGATTCTTATCCTTCCGTACTATCTGGATAGGCGCCATACTTTCTTCAATGGTGCCTATATTGGCAAGAGACACCGGTCGTCCCGGTACACCCGGAAAAAGGAAATCACGGACCTGATCTTTTCCCTGTTCTTCCGCGAACTTAACGACAATATCGTAATTACGCGCATCCCGTTTGAAAGTACCTGCCGTGATGCCTTCGATATTTCCCCGCAATATCATGCCCAGCGTTGCTGCAGGAAAATCCAAATCTGCAAGGACAACACGGTTGGGTTTAATACGCAGTTCGGACTTACCGGAACGAACGGTAGTATCAGGCTCAAGAAATCCCGGAATCCCATTCGCAACCCCCTGCGCTTTAAGGACCAGTTGATCCAGGGTATCGAGATCCGAACCTGCAATCTCAAATTCAATATCGGAACCCTGTCCACCAGCAAAATCGGGCACAGTTACTACACATAAAACCCCAGGGGAATCGGCAACTTTTTCGCGTACCAGTTCTACCAGATCATTGATGGTTTCCTGTCGATCTATGCGTTCATTGAAACGGAGCAGTGTTTGTGCCAGATAAACGCCTTCCGATGTTTGCCCGAATATCCCTTCGACCTTACCAATGGTAGTCAACATGTGGCGCAAATGCGGTAGGGAGCGCAAACGCTCCTCAATGGCAGTCACCCCTTCTTCAGTACGTGCCAGACTGTTGGTCGTAGAAAATTCAAGTTTGACAAAGATTTCCCCCCGATCCGGATCGCTGCCCATGGAAAACCCCAACATACTCCCTGTTTTCAGGCTATGCCCAAAAATCAATACAACAAGAAGGAGTAACACTACTGCGGCAATTCGGTATCGATCCGTAAACTTAAGTAACCATCGATAGGAAGCGATCAAACGGTCAAATACTGAGTTCCAACCCCACTCCATATAAGCCAATGGAGAATGGGAGTTTTTCTTTTTCGGCTTTAGAAGCAGCGCACATAACATGGGGGTAAGCGTAAAGGAAACGAATAAAGAAACCAGAGTTACAATGATCATGGTAAGGGCGAAAGGCTTCATAAACAATCCAATCATGCCCGGCATGATGGAAACAGGAAGCAGCACCACCACATTGGTTCCGGCACTTGCGAGTACCGCAACAAAAGACTCGTTAGCACCCCGTCGTGCAGCCTCGCGAGGCGACTTGCCTTCCTCAAGATGCTTAACAATAGCCTCAAGTACCACAATGGAATTGGTCACCAATATACCGACCGACATACCCAGAGAAAGCAGGGTAGACACATTCAAGGTAAACCCTGCTGCCTGCATGAAGAACAGACCTATGATAATTGTAATCGGCATGGTCATCCCAATGACCAGTGTGGACCGAAAATTATACAAAAATAAGAACAGGACAAAGGCCGTAAGCAAGATGCCCTGCAACACATTGATCCAGGCACTGTCCACCATCGACTTGGTAAAAGTTCCGTCATCAGTAACCCACACCAATTCCATGCCGCCCGGCAAATCGCCCTGTAACTGATCCATAACTTCCCGAATAGCCCCGATAACCTGAACCGCAT
>JAGLCZ010000758.1 GCA_023145975.1 Candidatus Hydrogenedentota bacterium
CCTGTTTCCACCTGCTGTTTACCTTCATTGGTGATAAAATAAAAGTGACCCCCATCTATAACAACATGCCGGTAACGAATATCGGGATGTGGGGGAGCAAGAACAATATCGTCAGGAATGAATACAGAAAGTGCTTCGAGCAGGGTTTCGCTATCCAGCGCAGGTCCGGAAATACCATGAGGAATATCCTGGTATACAAACACAGCACCACTTGCAATCAACGGCTGTAAGGCATCAACTACCCCCGGCTCAACGGTATCCGAACCATCAATAATAAGCGCCTTATAGTGCATATCCCCTACAAGGATGCCCTTTTTCGTTACTTTGGCTGTTGACAGCAGTGTGTCTCCATCCAGATAATTAAAGTCGCGTTGATGCTCAAAAAGAACACGGGCAGCACGCCAGGGCAATTGCGTCGCCGTTGTCAAGATCGCAATATCACATACCTGTTTTCCAACGGCATTCAACCAGGAGATACGACGACAGTAATCCGCATAGGGTTTATAGCGATCCCACCACACGTTATTGGGTCCTACATCGGGAGGACGCTCATTGCGTCGTTCGCCGCGAACAGAATAATAAAAAGCATGGGGGGAAAGCATATCCACACCCCGTACCAGCAGCCAATCACTCAACCAACGCATCTCCTCCCAGGTAAACTCCCAGCCATACGCGCCAAAACACTCGTTAAGATTACGCGAACGCCCATAGTTGACCTTCGCTGAGGAACTGCATTTCCCCATGGTGGAGTGTGGTCCTTCCAATGATTTTTCCTGGAAAGGTTCCAGATAACGCCACACTACATCCTGTCCGGGAAGCTGAAAATGTTTCAGCGTGCCTATATCCATAGAACCTGCAGGATGACCGGTCAAAGTAATATGATGTGCAATGCACCATTCACTATACTGCTTATAATAACTCTGCTCCAGACGCGCATTTACTGCCCGCGAAAATTCCTTTTTCAGGGGCAATGATTCCGGCGTATTTTCCCATAACGCGGCTAGGTGAGGACGGAAATCATAGCCTAAAAATGTATCTAAGAAATCTTCAAACTCCCAGGTCCAGGGTTTAATATCTTTTTTGTGACCCCGCCCCAGTACGCTGGGTTCATCCGTAAAAATGGCGAGAACCGTCTTGCCGAAATGTTTTCCTAAAACTTCATAATGCCTGTCGTGGGTCAGGTGCAGAAAACTCGCTACCGATTCAGGATTCAAAATATCCGCTGATGCCGGCGCATCGGCATCGCTGTCATCCATGCCGTAGTGAACTCCCCGAATAACTCCCATAGAACGGGTGTTAACATACATCCACGTATCATCTTCATAGATTACTTCTTCTTCCCCTTCAAGTGCGCTTCCCCGTTTACGCCGTTCCAAAGCACGCGTTGCATGGTGCGGATTGGCTGCCACTACCTGCCCTGCACAAGATCCGGAAGGATACATACCTTCATCATAAAGAATTATTTTCATGTCCCGTTCAGCAGCATGTTCCACACAGCAAGCGATCATTTCAAGCCAACGATCCGACATGAAGGCAAATTCCCGCGCCAATCCCATCCGTGCGTGCGGTACCACCCCATAGACACCATGGGCGGCAAAATCGTCCAACTGCCGCAGCAGTTCACCCTTCTCCAGGTCATCGTTAAGAAACCAAAACGGAATAATACTATACTCGCGAGGCGGAT
>JAGLCZ010000759.1 GCA_023145975.1 Candidatus Hydrogenedentota bacterium
TAAGCGGCAAGAGTTTCAAAGGGGGCATTATCTTTCACGGATTCTGCAAACAGAGCTGCGGGTATACACGCTGCCCAAAGCAGTAATATCCAAAAGCATTTCATGATCTCTTCCTTTATGATAGATATCATTTTAATGGGTACTGACCGGATTGCTTACAGTCGCCAGGGCGGACGCATAGCACGGGATAACAGTCGGTTTGCTTCTTCATCGTTTGTGAAGGTTTCCGAAACGGCATTCCAACTAAGGGGGCGTTCCAGTTCAGCAGCAATATTGCAAATGTGACAGGCGGTGGTACTGCTGTGCGCTGCGTTCACGTTTGCCGTGGTGTGTTGACCTGTTCGGATAGCGTGCAGGAAATCTTCCAGATGGCGGATAGGTTTATCTAGGTGTACGTCCTTTTCTTTGAAACGAAGTCTTTTCAAGGAGCGGGAACTTGTTTCGAGTACTCCGCGACTTACGAACACCCAGCCTTCATCGCCTTCAAAGCGTACGCCATGCCGGTTTTCATCTTCACTGGCGTAGATCACTTTTACATTTTCCGGATACATACATTCGAAGCGCCAGCGCCAAGCAGTGTCATACACACCGGTGCTGTCATATTCCGCTTCGCCGGATACGGTAGTTGGACCGCTGTTGTCCATATCCATACCCCAGTGAGCAATGTCCATGTCGTGGGAACCCCATGCGGTGATCCAGCCGCCGGAATAATCACGGATGTGATACCAGCCTTTGCCGCCGCTGCCGTCACAGCGATGATCGGTATAGGGCTTTTTGGGTGCAGGTCCCAGCCAGAAATCATAATCCAATCCTTCAGGCACCTGGATGGGTGTTGTACTCCCGCCGCGTTCACCAAAGGGTGCCCCTACGCGCACGGTTTGCAGCGTGCCGAGATATCCGTTTCGTGCCAACATACAGGCGCGGTGATACTCGCCTGCATAGCGTTGCTGGGTGCCATACTGAAACGCAACACCGAACTGTTTCACCGCATTTACAATGGCGCGGCCCTGTTCCGGGGTGTAGGCAAGCGGTTTTTCTATGAACAGGTGTTTCCCCGCTCGAATCGCTTCCAATGCCAACACTGCATGCCAATGATCCGGTACGGTTACGAAAACAGCGTCTACATCATCGCGGGCTATCAATTCGCGAAAATCCAGGAAGGTGGTGCACAAGTCGTCCTTGTACATTTCATCCACCATTTTTTTTGCTTTGGCGAGATGGTTTGCATTCACATCGCATAAGGCAATTACCCGCGCCTCTTTCTTGTAATTTTGGAACAGGTCGATAATGTGGCTGCGTCCCCGTCCGCCGGTACCGATAATACCGATCTGTATTTTTTCGTTGGGGGAGGTTGCGCCGAATACAGATGAGGGGATAATGAGCGGTGCCAATCCCAACGCGCCCATGTGCGTTAAGAATGTTCTGCGTGTGGACCGGGGATGTTTATCCATAACAAGTGATTCTCCTTTATGAATTGACCGTGCCTAAATCATAGCGATCTTCGTGTTTGTATCTTTAGCGTATCATTATTGGCTTTGATATGGCAATTTCATCTTTTCCCGGGGTACCGCATTTCCCATTTATTTCAGAATATCAAAAGGCAGCAGGCTTTGGATCAGTACTTGTACAGAAAGATTCTCTGTCCCGGATACTGCAAATTCATAGTGAGATGCGGGTGAGATGTCATATTGAAATGTATGGTTTCTACGTTCACCAAGTTCTTCATGAAATTGAAGCTTTTTATCTTCATAAATTTGAAAACTCAAAGAGGGATCTTTTTCTTCGAGATGTATGGTGATGGTTGTTGTTGCAATTTTCGCATCCAGCCAGGCAGAACCGGAGGAACCCCACTCTATTTCGTCCCGTATAGGTGTTATTATGGAAGAAAGGCGTTGGGTATTTTCACTGCTTTCTGCGGCAAATCCCAAAAGTGTATTTGTCTCTGAAACGGGATTCAGCACGGCATTATGGCGATACATTTCTGTTGCCCAGAACGCGCTGGCTCCCAGCACAGACATAATCAGAAGATGGATGCCGCATACGAGTAACGCTTTTCCCGTACGGAACTGCACGGCAATAACGCTGACGACCAGTGCCGCCAGAACGAGTATGCCGCTTCCCGGTACAAGCAGGGGGGCAGGTATAGGCATTAACAGGATAACAAGTGCCAACGCTCCTAATAAGGTACCGCCAATATACAGGTGAACTACCTTCGGTTTGGAGGTGGTGCAAAGTATCCTTACTGTAATTCGTAATACGATGGGCCAAAAAAATAACAGGGTCAGACCTGCAGCAATGCGCGAAGGAACAAATTCATAGGTGTAGAGTTGCGATAATGAAGTGAATGCGGTGTTTCCGTCGCTGTATTCCAGTAAAAGGCGAATGCCCATAAACAAGGCCGCCAGCAGCAATCCCAATGCTGCGACTCCACCCAGCCTGCCCAGTAACTTTGATTCTATGAAGAAGGAGGCTTCCGATATGTCGAGTATTATGGGTTGCTCAATTTTTTGAGCACGGCGAATCGGGGTTCCGCAACGCCAGCAATTCCCCATTTCCTC
>JAGLCZ010000076.1 GCA_023145975.1 Candidatus Hydrogenedentota bacterium
ATGCACGTCGTAGCCCAGGTCTTCATCCCAGGGGGAAGCGTGAAACTTGCCGATGCCGAAAGTACGATAGCCCCGGTTACGAAGTGTACGCGCCAAATAGGTACCACATCGATCTTCCATATTCTCTGATTGTCCGTCCACTGTATTAGGACGCATATTCTGATAGATACCGGTAATGGGTTCACGCCGTCCCGTGCGGATGGTATACCGCGCCGGCACACACACGGGACACGTGGAATAGGCACGTGTGAAGGACAGCCCCCGCTTCACTAAGCGATCATAGTTTGGCGTATAGATATCCGTGTTACCCAATGCGGCAATGGTATCGAAGCGCTGCTGGTCCGTCATGACAAACAGGATATTCGGTTGTTTTTCTGTCATGGGATTATTCTCCTCCCGGTTTTCTGCGGGTGCCTGTTCTCCGCCAACAACAGCTGCAGCAGCCATTCCTCCTGCTAAAGAACCCATAAACCCGCGACGCGTTACACTTTGTTTACTCATCTGAGCTTTCCTTTATAGAGCACCGGTAGTTCCAATCCTGTTCCCCTCTTATGGTACTACCATCCATACAGAGAATAAAAGGGAAGGACGTGTCCTGCATATTGGAACGGTATTTCCTGTTTTTTTAGGCAGAATGCCAACCTTACAACCCATATGGGAAATACCGACAATCCACACGTAATCACTGCATTGCAGGTCGGTCTGGGGAATATAAATAACACCTCAGACATAGCTAAACCGATAAGTACCGTAACGCAGGCGGCATTGGATGATAAAGCGGACGCTTCTACTGTGGGTATTCCAACTGTAGGCAACGCGCACGGGGTAGTCCAGCTTGGTTCCAGCGCTGCAGCGAAAGCCCTCACGCCAAACGGTTCCGTGCGCAGCACCAGCAATTTCACCACCAACGGCGCCCCCACCGTAGTCCATTGCATCAAAACGGTGTAGCCTATCCATAAACCCAAGAAGGGTCAAACGAGGACATTACCTGCTTTTGGGTTGCCAGGCTTCGGGAATCGTGGCGATACACACATTTGGATTGCCGAGCCGATGCGACGTGAAAATAACGCGCTTGCTTTGTCGGTCCCAACCCACATGAGGATGCACCCCGCGCCCATAAACACGGTGACCCGTCGTGAGTAGATGGGGACGTGTCGTTGCGCCTTCAAAAATAGTGATGTCCCCGTGCCAGTTGTCGGCAACTACCCAATGCCCCAGTTTGTCCCCGGAACAATGCCAGAAGTTACGCTTTGCCACCTCTTCATCCTGACCCTCGGGCCACCAGGAACCGGCGCCGATGACGCGCACCACACCCGTCTGCACGTTGACTACTTTCACATGGGCATCCTCAACGGGTTCCGGATGGGTTCCCCCGCAAAATACCATCTGGTCATCCCCGTGCGCATCGGCAACCCACCAGTGTTCATGGGTCACATTTTCATCGGTCTGTTCCTTATAGATCGCTTTGGCAGTCCCCTCCCGAATATCGAGCACCATAAGCCGATACACATTCCCCACGAAACTCAGCATCGAGGGATTTACATGACTCCATTGGAGATGAAATCCGGCACGAGGCGGTTCCGGCAGCCGATACACTTCGCGATACTCGCCCGACGCCACGTTCACCGTATAAATAGCGTGCCCCTCCTCCACTGCCACGCCCA
>JAGLCZ010000760.1 GCA_023145975.1 Candidatus Hydrogenedentota bacterium
GATGTGGAAGTGGGGCTGCAACGGAGTGGTAAACACAAAAACGAGGAGTACGTGGTTATTGAGTCACGTCGTGAAGCGATTGCCCATGCTGTTTCACAGGCACATCGTGGTGATTTGGTGCTTATTGCGGGGAAAGGGCACGAAAATTATCAGATACTCGGGACGGAGCGTATTCACTTTGATGATCGGGAGCAGGCGCTCGAAGTTCTTCAGGAGAGACAATCATGACGCTGGAATATCGTATTGAAGAAGCGGCATCAATGATGAGTGCTGCAGTTCCTGTACCGGGAAGCGAATCTATAATCACAAGTATTTCCACAGATACCCGCACCATTAAGAGAGGCGCTCTTTTTTTTGCTTTATCCGGTGCAAATTATGATGGCGATGCCTTTGTAGAGGAAGCCTTTTCCAGAGGTGCTGTGGCGGCAGTGACACATAAAAATCATGATATGGGTACCTGTATTGTTGTGGAAGAACCGTTGCGTGCACTTCAAGAACTTGCTGCTGAACATCGTGCGCGTTCCAATGCACAGGTCATTGCCATTACAGGGTCCTGCGGAAAAACTACATCGAAGGATATGATTGCAGCTTTATTGGGGGCGCAGTATTCCGTAGTGAAAACGAAAGGGAATCTAAATAATGATATAGGGTGTCCTTTATCGTTACTTCGGATTATGGCGGATACCGAGTTCGCAGTAATTGAAATGGGCGCGAATCATCAGAAGGAAATTGCTCACTTATGTGAGATTGCAAAACCGGATGAATCTGCAGTTACATTGGTGGCGGCAGCACACTTGGAGGGCTTTGGTTCTATTGAGGATATTGCACGTGCCAAGAGTGAAATTGTGACGGGGCTGTCTCCAACAGGCTGTTTCTATGTGAATATGGACGACCCCCGGTGTCGCGTCATGGCGGAACTGCATCCCGGCGAAAAGGTGCGTTTTGGAAAGGAAGGGGATGTGAGACTTGAATCTATTATTCTTACAGATGAAGAAGAAATGACCTTGAATATTTCGCCTATTGGCAGATTGCAATTGCCTTTGAAAGTTAAGGCCCATGCTTCGAATGTATTGTTGGCAGTTGCTGTAGGGCTTCGGCATGGGATTACAGAATTTGAAGCGCCTCTTCGGGAGGCTTGTGCAAATGCGGCAAGATTTAAGACACTTCGCGTTGGCAGCATTACTATATTGGATGATACCTATAACGCTAATCCTGCCAGTATGGCAGCCGCAGTGGAGGCCCTTCAGGATCAGCCCGGAACAGGGCGACGGCTTGCTATTTTGGGGGCTATGTTTGAATTGGGTGATGCGGCCGCACAGCTGCACTATGACCTGGGAGCGCTGGCGGCGCATAGCGGCTTGTCCGGGTTGATTGCACGGGGACCTAATGCAGAAGATATGATTGAAGGAGCTCATGATGCAGGGCTTGAAGAGGCCTATGTATTTAACAGTGTTGATGCCGCTACTGCCATGGCCCGTCGCATGATCGCCCCCGGTGATATTGTGCTGGTGAAAGGCTCACGGGGTATGCGCATGGAAGAAGTAGTTCATAAATTACGTGAATTTGTATAAGTTCGCGCGCGAAGGGATGCCTTGAGATGGCTTATTTACTGGCTGAATTATTGGAACCCTATTTCAGCCTTTTTAATGTATTGACATATCACACGGTCCGTGCAGGTGGTGCTGCATTTACAGGATTTATCCTTTGTATACTCATGGGGCCCTATTTGATTAAGAAGCTGCAAGCCTTGAAGGTAGGGCAGTATATTCGTGAGGAACATGTGGAAGATCTGCATGCATTGCACAAAAGCAAGTCGGGTACACCGACCATGGGCGGTGTGATGATTATCTTTTCCACACTGGTGACCTTGCTGTTCTGGGGACGGTATTCAAATCGGATGCTATGGATTGCCCTGGTGGTAATGGGTGCCATGGGCGCCGTTGGTTTTCTAGATGATTTTATCAAACTGAAACGAAAACATAATGAAGGATTGAGTGCGCGCGCAAAATTTACAGGACAGATTTTGACGGGTTTATTACTGGGTATTTACCTCATAAATAATCCCATTACAGTGAGTGCTTCTTTTGTCTATCCAAAGGATGTCATCAACTGGTCTGCCCTGGAGGATTCCCTTCTCGCTGCTGATGAAACAGAGGGACAAGCTGCGGCCTCCAAAATTTGGCGATTATTTCCGGAAGAAGCAAAGGCCGTTGTGCGTATCGAACGTGAGCAGGGGCGCATTGCAGAAGAGGATCAGCGGGCTGTGCTGCTGGGATTGAATACAGTGCTTCGGGACGAGACATTATATGAGGCGGTATTATGGCCGGAAGCAGCAATGAAATCGGAATTGACAGACTTGCTTCAAAAAGGATTATCTACATTGCAGGAACGCGAAGTGGTGCGTGTGAATCGCCTGCTTCTCGAAACAACTTTTCCAAACGCTATTGCGAGCAGCATTCCCAATCTTCATACTAAATTAGAGATACCGGGACTCAAGGAAGTATTTGTGCCGCTAAGTATATTTTATATTCTTTTTGTGGTGTTAGTTATTGTGAGCATTACCAATGCGGTCAATCTTACGGATGGCTTGGATGGGCTTGCCGCTGGTGTTTCAATTATATCTATTTTGGCTTATGCAGGCATTGCCTATACGGTCAGTCGTGCCGATTGGTCGCAATATCTGTTTTTGGTGTATGTACCTGAGGCAAGCGAATTATTTGTCTTTGGTGCTGCTGTACTTGGTGCCGGCTTGGGTTTTCTTTGGTTTAATGGACATCCTGCTGAGGTGTTTATGGGAGACACGGGTTCGTTGGCATTAGGGGGTGCAATTGGAACGATGGCGTTGTTGACCAAGCAGGAATTGCTGCTGCCCATCGTGGCGGGTATGTTCGTAATTGAGGCGTTGAGCGTGGTCGTTCAGGTGGCATCCTATAAGCTTACTGGAAAACGAGTATTTCGTATGGCACCGCTCCATCATCATTTTGAATTGGCAGGATGGGCGGAAACCAAGGTTACCATGCGGTTTTGGATTGTTGCACTGCTTTTTGCATTACTCAGTCTGGGCGCATTAAAACTGAGGTAGTTGCGTATCCATACCGGAAGAAATAAAAAATGAATATTGATAATAAAAGAGTAACACTGATCGGGCTGGGGCGGTCAACTGTGGCGGCGGCGCAATTGCTGCTGCGGCATGGGGCGCATCCCTTTATTTCTGAAGTAGGCAGCAGTCGTGCCCTTGAGCCCTGGAAAAAACAGTGTGAACAACTTGGTATTCCCTGCGAGATGGGGGGGCACTCAGGGGATGCTTGTGAGAAAGCAGATATGATCGTGCTTAGTCCGGGGGTGCCGCTCACAGTACCGCTGGTTGCGCAAGCACGCCTTCGGGGCATTCCCGTTTTGGGTGAATTTGAACTCGCGTGGCGTTTCTGCTCTTCCAAAGCGATTGCAGTAACCGGAACTAATGGTAAAACAACGGTAACAACGCTGCTGCGCGATATGATTGCTTCCTGTGGTTATTCCGTTGCCCTTGCAGGTAATAATGATACCCCTTTATCGCTCGTGGCACTGGAAGAAGAACCGCCGGACTGGGTGGTGCTGGAGGTCAGTAGTTATCAGCTGGAAACAGTGGAGCAGTTTCATCCCGCTATAGCCTGTATATTAAATGTTACCCCTGATCATCTAAGCCGACATGGTTCTATTGAACACTATGCTATTGTCAAAGGGCGGATATTTATGCGTCAGCAGGCAGGCGATACGGCGATACGCAATGCAGACGATCCGCTGGTTAACACCCTGCCATCACCCGATGGAATCCGTCAGTTTTATTTTAGTATGAAAGGGCCGGCGGCAAACACATTTTATGCGGATGACGATAATATTTATTTTGGAGATCAGGCGGTGGCATCCAGTGCAGACAACCCCCTTCCCGGCAAACATAATCTAGCGAATGTGCTCGCGGCATTGGCAGTAATGCATGCAGGAAAATTTCCCCGGCAAGAGACGTTGGAAGGGCTTCGGCGCTTTAAGGGGGTTGAACATAGAATTGAGCATGTGATGTCTTTTCAGGGAGTGGATTACTACAATGATTCGAAATCAACCAACTTAGACAGTTTGCGCGTTGCCCTGGAAAGTTTTTCCCAACCGATTATCTTGCTTGCCGGGGGCAGGGGCAAGGGAAGTGACTACGCATCTCTGTGCCCTTTGGTACGCAAACAAGTCAAGCACCTCATTGCATTTGGGGAAGATGCAGCACTGATTAGCGCAGCATACGATGGATGCGTATCCAATGAGCAGGCAGCATCCATGATGGATGCTGTAAAACGTGCCCGGTTGGCAGCCGATTCCGGTGATGTGATATTACTTTCCCCTGCCTGTGCCAGTTTTGACATGTATGATAATTTTGAAAGCAGGGGGCGTGATTACAAAGATTGTTTACGGCGTTTACCCTGTGAAGAAACAAGAGGGGAGGGGAGCAATTCGTGAAACGCGAAACCACCATCATTATTTTATCCATGATTATTCTCATGGCAACAGGTTTGCTCATGGTGTACAGTGTCAGTGC
This sequence comes from Candidatus Hydrogenedentota bacterium, assembly GCA_023145975.1. Taxonomy (GTDB): domain Bacteria; phylum Hydrogenedentota; class Hydrogenedentia; order Hydrogenedentales; family CAITNO01; genus SLFT01. The sequence continues at coordinate 4,562 of JAGLCZ010000760.1, forward strand.
ATCCCATAGTTCCAGTACCAATCTTTTTATCAAGCATATAATTTATTTGTCCATGGGGTTTGTTGGCTTTGTGGTGATGTCTCTTTTCGATTACCACTATCTTGGTGCTTCCTATATTCTGCGGTATATCGTGTGGGGTACATTATTTTTGTTGTTCCTGACCTTTATCCCCGGGGTTCGCCTTACTATGGGGGGGGCATCCCGCTGGATTGGTTGGCGTTTTATTAGTTTTCAGCCCAGCGAACTTGCCAAGTTCGCTCTTGTATTACTACTCGCAGTTCGTTTAACCCAATATCAGGATAGAATAAAAGGATTTCGCATAGGCTTTATTATGCCCGTTGTCATTGCCGCTGTTTTTGTGGGGATTGTGCTTGCTCAGAAAGATTTGGGTATCCCCATGGTTATGGTGGTGGCGACCTTTATAATGATGTGGGTTGCCGGTGCTCGTAAGCTGTATCTTATAGGGAGTGCCAGCCTCCCGGTACTCGGAATTATTCCCCTTATTATGTCTTCGGGCTATCGCATGAGTCGGGTGCAGGCCTTTTTGAACCCCTGGAGTGATCGTGAGCATACGGGGTATCAGTTAATCCAGTCTCTTTCGGCTTTTGCACAGGGCGGTTTTGGGGGTAGAGGTGCCGGGGCAGGGGAACAGAAACTTGGGTATCTTCCTGCTGCCCACACAGATTTTATTTATGCTGTAATAGGAGAAGAATTTGGTTTGTTGGGTACTTTTATTACATTGGCACTTTTTGTGTTGATTGCATATAGTGCATTTAAAATTGCTGCCAACGCACCTGATTTATTCGGCACCCTGCTTGTAACAGGGATCACTTCGCTTATCGTGGGACAGGCGTTGTTCATCATGGCGGTTACGTTGGGTATGCTTCCTACCAAGGGGTTGCCCCTGCCGTTTGTTAGTTATGGCGGTAGTGCGATTGTTGTGGGTTTAAGCATGATGGGCATACTTATAAATGTTGGTTTTCAATCGCGGGTTCAACAGGTACCACAGAAAATATCAGGGACCGTACAAACGATCCGTAAATCCACACGTAAGACGAGGGCAACCGTATAAAAAGATACGGCGGGAATGAACTGGAAAACGAAGCGATTAGACTTGTTTTGTAGATAGTCTCCAAATCGTTTAGAATGGCGCGATGAAAATCAAGAATTTAGTTTTTATATTGATGCTGTGTGGATGGTTTTTCGTGTCGACAGGCTGCATATCCCTTCCTTCGGATTTTGAACAGGTGCCCGGTGCTACCTGGCAATATCCGGAGCAGACCCGACTTGGAAAGTTTTTCGAGGGATACGCCCCGGAGGATCCCGAATTATCAGGGGTGTACTTACTTAGTGATCCCCGTGCCGCTTTCCATGCCCGTTTCGGTTTTGCAGGTCTGGCAGAAAAGACCCTCGATCTTCAGTACTATTTGTGGAAGGGCGATCTCACGGGTCGCCTGTTACTCTATCGGGCACTACAGGCTGCCGATCGTGGTGTTAAGGTTCGTATTCTTATTGATGATATCTATCATTCTGGTCGCGACGATATCTATGCAGCTATTGCTTTGCATCCCGGAGTAGATATTCGGATTTATAATCCAACGGGTTACCGTGGTATCGCTAAGAATATCAGTATAGTCTTTCACAAAAGAACGCTTGACCATCGTATGCACAATAAGATTTTTCTTGTAGACGGTGTGGTGGCAGTACTCGGCGGGCGTAATATTGGCGATGATTACTTTGAGATTGATCCCGAACTTAATTTTCGTGATATCGATGTGTTGACTGTGGGGCCCGCTGCCAGAGATGCGGGTGCCGCCTTTGACGAATACTGGAATGGTCCGGCAGCGGTACCTATTAATGTATTGGTGAAAGAATCTGTCCCTGCTGCTGAGTTAGATACATTGCGACAGGAACTCGAATCGGCTCTGAACAATATTGATACAGTTCCCTATACAGTTCCTGTAACACCCGATGAGACGATAAAGGTGCTGGAAGAACTGGCTGAAGATTTCGTGTGGGCTAAAGCTGAGATCGTTGTCGATTCTCTTGAGCGATTTCATGGACGGACAGAGTCGGCTTTTGTAAAATTGGCAAATAGGCTTGCGCAAGAGACGGAGCATGACATGGTCATTCAAACCGCCTATTTGATTCCTTCCAGAGCGGGGGTTGCCAGGATGGAAGCAATGACAGAGCGAGGGGTGCGTATACGTATTCTCACAAATTCACTGGAGTCTAACAACCATATATCAGTTCATAGTCACTACATGAAATGGCGTAAGCCGATGCTCAAAGCGGGTATTGAACTTTATGAATTACGACCGGACCCCGAGATGCTCGACTATTTTAAGGAGCAAAATAGCCGGATCGCTGATTCGCATGCAGGACTGCATACGAAGGCCTTTGTTGTGGACGGACGTTTCAGCATGATTGGTTCCTATAATATGGATCCTCGATCCCGAATCTGGAATTCGGAGATTGGGCTGCTGGTAGATAGTAAAGAGTTTGCGTCAAGGGTACTGGATGTTATGGAAGAAGATTTTGATCCCGTTAACAGTTACCGTGTTTCTTTGAGAAGTGGGCATAAGTTGACGTGGAGTGCGAAGGAGTCCGACGGGTCTCAAAATTGGAATCATGATCCGGGTTCATCAAGAGGATTGCGCTTTCTATTACGTATTATGAGTTGGATTCCTTTTGGGAAGGAACTGTAGCTAAAATGAAACTTAGATATGGGATTCATCTGATATGGAACCATGTTCCGGGTGGTTCAATGTTTTACAAAGCCGATTATAGAGCCTTTCCTCCGTAAGATATTTTTTGCTAACAGTATAAACGGAAGCGTTGCCTATTTTAAGATGAGGGTTGGCTGCTATCATCCCGTTTCTGGATTGCATCCATTATCTCTTCTGTACTATATCCGATGGTCATGGCCGTTGCGCAGACATCGAGTTTTCTATACAGGTATTCTATACACAAGCCCAACCCGAACCAGAATGGCGCATATAATAGTGTAATATGACCATGCAGATTAAGCGAATAGTGGCTGTAGTCCCATATTTGCAGACCCGCTATCTGAAATAAGACACCAAACAAATACTCTACGAGAAAAATAAGTATCATATAAACACCTGCTCGCACTACAAACGGAATATACCATTTTTTCAACTGTATGGCTATAGGATTGGTAAAAAGACCAAGTAATCCATAAACAACCGTCATCCACGGTGAACTATGTCCATGCATATTCCAGTTTCCTTTGCAGAGCTCAAATGTTGCTGTAAAGAAAAGTTCTATGAGCAATCCGAGACACGCAAATAGTATAATTCTAAGCAAGACCCTTTGCCACTGCATAAAAATCCCTCGTTTTTTTGAAAGTTGCGGTTGATAGTGCGCGAAATTGATACGTTTCTATTATTGTTTGCCTGCTGTGTTTGTAGAAGAAAAAAACGGCATCGACTGTTGACGAGTCGATGCCGCTATAGAGTACGCATTGCAGCACGAACCTATTTTCTGCGTGTGGTGCTGAAGGCAAACATGCACGTCAGGGTGAGACCAATCAGCAGCCAATCCGCCAGCTTCTTTCGGTATCCCTCAACACTCAGGCCTTTATTGCAGCCCGGCATACACCCACGACAGCCGGAACAGGTTGCCGCACCTTCTTCCACTGTGACAGTTACCGTCCCCGTGGTCTTATTTGCACCGTCCGAAACGGTTAGGGTGACTTGCACTTTGCCAATGTCATCACATGTGAATGTATCCGGTGTCGCTGTGGTGGTAAAGGCGTCTAAATGGTCCTTGCCGTCGCCCAGACAATTGTCGTACAGGTAGGTAATAGCAGCGGTACCGTACAGGGCGGTTTCAGTGAATAACGATGCTTGCCCGTCAGCGTTCAGTTCCACTGTTATATCCTGGAAGAGCACTGCAGGGGGCGTAGTATCCGGAGTGCAGGTGCCGTCATGGGCATCGACAAAGGTGTTTACCTGTTCTTCTGTTAATGTACCTGTGCCGTTGGATAACTGTGCTACTACCGCATTAAATTCATCTTGATCCAGATCAGGATAGGTATTGTGTAATCCAACATAGGCGACAAGAAGTTCTGTTGCATTTAGGGTTCCATCGCTATCTGTATCGTAGATTGCAAAATACTCCTGCAATTCAAAGGCAATATCGAAAGCGGAGGGGATCAGCTTGGCACAGCCGTTAACACGTATAAGACGTGCAAAGTCTATGCCTGGAAGCAAATTGCCGAAACCGTCCAGAAAAATAGGCGCCCACATCGCGTCGAAAATCGGCGGGATACCATTCGCGTCAAGTGCAGGATAGGTATTTCCAGAGGCATCCTGAGTAATATAAACCAGGAGGTAGTCCCCTGCGGGAGCATTGAAGAAGTCGTCGTAGGGGCGTATATCCGGTAGACCGCCGGGAGGGGGAGGGACACCAGCCCATATTGGGTTTTTCGCAAGATCCAATTTCCAGGCAAAAGCATAGATACCGGGTACACCGACTGCCAAATTCGGAAAAACGGGTAAGGGTAAAGGTCCGATACAGGCATCTAC
>JAGLCZ010000761.1 GCA_023145975.1 Candidatus Hydrogenedentota bacterium
AGTGTGCCCGTGTCCAGTCCTTTAGTGCTGTGTTTTTGCGTGTCATTGATTTCCCTAATCTTCGTAGCGCACTATAAAAGGAAAGTAGCGGCTTGATTCTCCGTGTGGGTATGAATTACCTGCGGCTAGTCCGTCAGAGGAAATGCAGGGACAGACTGTTGATTAAATCCTTTTTGTTTTTATGGTTTTGTGGTAGTGTATGATGTATATACGCCTTACCATGAGTTTACAGGTAAACCCTATGATGTTGAAATAGATGTCTATTACTTTCCGTTCCGCTACTACAACTCCTCCATAGCCCGTTGGGGTACCCCGATCCCGCTGGGCTGATCGATGAACCTCGTGTGTATGGGGCTGTACAATTATGCCTGAAGTATTCTCGGGTGATCCTCACTTTTCCGGGTTGTTTCCCCTGCGGGCGACTCATAATTTCGCTAGTTCTCATACAATGCTGCGTATTCCGAAGGTCAGCGTCACTCTTGGTCACAGAACACCTGCCGAAGTCTTCAATCAATAGGGGGTTACATTTCAAGTTTGAACAGGGTATCTTTTTTTCGTTGTATCTCAGTGGTTTTGGTGTTATCATAGGGGGCGCAGAGTTGCGTCGGAATGCAGGATAAAAAAATTGGGAGTATCAGCATGATTACACATAAGAAGGAGAAACCCGTAGCGAACGACCCGCGGAAAATTATTCTCTGGACTCGTCGTTATGCTCAGAATCGAACCATTTCCTTTCTCGTTCAGTGGGTATTTATTGTTGTTATGATCCTGGTTATCGGTGTTGCTGCAACAATGACGCAGATGGCACATAAGCAGGAGAGCCAGGAACTTTTTATATTTTCAGTGGGATTGATGATTGTTGCCTGTATTGCCTTGGGATGGTTTTCACTGTCGCGATGGAGCGGTGAACTTATTTTTCGTATAACCAACCGGCTTTATGGGCGTGAGGGATATGTCTCTTATTCAGGAAGTCATAAACATGAAAAGCTGCCATTATGGTTGACGGGTTTCGGGGGGGGGCTTATTGTTTATCATTTGGTGGGTGCCTTATTGATTAGTTTCAGTTATATGCACATCCAATACCTGCAGCCGTGGTCTGCTTTGTATATGACGCCTTACTTGATTGTCATGATACTGTATCAGAAATTGGGATTTTGGGCTTGGTTATGGCCGCTATTCTACGGTATACATGCTCTATTATTGCTGTTCGGTGCACCTATACGTTTTACACACCAATATGAATTGCTTAATATTGTTGTTCCTGTTTTCGGGTATGGGTTATGTGCCATTTTAGTGGGGCATCTGTATAGTCGTTATGCACTTTGGCAGCTTAAGCGGTTAACCCGAAATGCTATTCCTGATACCAGTGATGGTGGTGATTCACTTAATCAGGAAGAGAACGAGGGAAATGGGCATGGCTGAACTGGATCGTACCATTCATGAACCGGCGCGTTTGCGTATCCTGACGGTTTTATCCGGTGTGGACGAAGCGGATTTCAATTTTCTTCTTAACACACTTGGATTGACCAAGGGCAATCTGTCTTCTCATGTTGACCGACTTGCGAAAGCAGGGTACGTAACGGTTATTAAGTCTTTTAATGGACGTATTCCTCATACAGACTTTAGTATTACTGAAACAGGAACGAAAGCGTTGGAAAAGTATTGGGGGGAATTGGATGCTATTCGCAACATGAAAGATATCTGAGAGAGACCAATCAGATATCAAGCAGTGAACGATCGCTTAACAGCAATGGATAATCCCGAAGAGGCAGGGCATTGACGGTAACGGTATCCCTGGAAATCTGAACGTTATTTAGCTCAAATATATCTCCTGAAAGCGGGTCGAGCAGGATTGGATCGCTAAGGCGTGCATTGTCGGAAACTTTTATGTGTAGGGTTACCGTTCCTTCGGTCCACGGGTTTTGTAAGTCTGAGGGATACCAACAGCCATACAGCAGTTTTCCTTTTCGCGCGAAGGATACCTGCTGCACCTCGAAGTCCATGTTTTTTGAACCGGAATATACGGGGGTGCATTCCAGTGGAGAAAAATTTTCGGTTACACTGGTATCCGCATCGAACAGCCCGCACAAATGTTGGTAGGCGAAATAGGCTGGTTTTGGCGTATAGTCTTTTGCACGTAACAAGCCCTTGTAGTTTGTTGAGCCACGATAGCCGACAAGATCAACGGTGTGGAAATAACTGGTCATTGCCAGTTCATGTTTTAGATCAGTCAGTACACGTCGTAATAACCACTTTGCCTGTCTTGTTTCATCCCATACAATATCGGAGAGGGCACCGGCACTGTCGCTGCCTGGACCTCCTACAGAGGGACATCCGTTTTCTCCCTGCCAGAGAGCACAGGTCGTATTGTATTTAGCAAGAAGCCGATGTAATCGTGCTATTTCATCGGAATATTTCTTTTCGGGGCGCTCCCGATAGGGGTGGAAAGATAAAACGTCAATATATTCCTGTAGACCGTCACGAAAACAGTGAGTAATAAAGTCAAGCGGAAGTCCAGCGCAAACTCCGCCGATAATTATCGCATCGGGTAGAATCGTACGTATAGCCGGTGCTGTCCGCGCCACAAGTTTTATATAATCAGATGATTTTGGAATGCGTGGTCGCCAGAATCCGGGATGGTTGGGTTCGTTCCATATTTCATAGTGTTTAACCCGTCCGCTAAAATGTTGGGTTAGAGCGGTGGTATATCTCAACCAGGCCAGCATTGCAGCTTCGTCAAAAACAGGCGTCCAACCGACAGCAGCTTCGTTGGTGGCACCCGGTATGTACAGACGATTTCCATACCCCAGATTGAACCAAGGTTGGATACCAATGGCAAGGAGTGCATCTACCGCCTCATCAAGCCAGGAAAAATTATACTGTCCCCGTTTTGTTTCGCAGCGCCCCCAACCCGTTTGGCAGCGTGCCCATTTTACCCCTAATTTTGCAAGGTAAGGATAGGTTTTTTTTGGGGAAAAGCCATGGCGATCCAGTGTTTCAAAACCTACAGAAAGTGAGGATGCGGTAATATCGGAAGAACTGCGGGTTGGTATGCGTCCGACAGGGGAACCCAGAGTACTGATGGGCGAAGAAGCCTTCGTTTGGGCTGTTGTATGCTGCTGCGCCGTTAGTAACGTTGTGCTGGCAATAGAAGCTGTAAGGAATGTTCGCCGATCCATAAATTATCCTTTTAGTATTCTATATACTATAGACTACCATCATATTTATTTCCAGTGTATCAACGAAATTTACAGAAGGGTCTTTCCAATAAGGGATTGGGCATTTTTATTGCCGGGCCAACGATAGAGGCATTGTTGTGCGTGGTGTTGAACGGCATCCCGGTTTCCTGCTGCTTCAGCACAGATGGCTATAAGCAGGTGAATACGTCCTGTATCCAGGCTTTTCAGTGCTTGATCCAGCTGTATGCCTGCGGCATTAAATCTCGATTCATCCATAAGGAATATGGCATAGCTTTCATGGGCTTGGGGATTTGGCCAGGGCCAGTGAAGAGCGTTCATATAAAGCGATTCCGGTGTCCCGCCTGCAATGTGGGTTTGCTCGGCTTTATTGAGGAGAATACTCGGGATAAGAGTGGTAAAAGTATAGGAACAGCTGAATAATAGGACTGCGACAACGATCAGCAGTCTCGGTACTTTGCGAAATGATTTAGGCTTGGAGTATTGGGTTGTCGCTGCGCTTCCTGCGAGCAGCAGTCCGGCAAGCAAATGAGGCGGGCTGTGTGAGATGGTATTGATACAGGCAAAAATCCCCAGCGTAATAAGTCCGGTGGTTTCAATGCTGTTTCGGCGCAATGCCGCCGCTAAAAACCAGAGAAGAAATATGCAGCCTACAAGACCTGTTTCCGCGAGGAATTCCAATGGTTCAGAGTGGGCATGTACGGTGTGTAGTTCATTATGGTACAACGTTTTCTGCCCTTTTACTTCAAGGGCTTTCCCCTGATAAAGAGGACTCCAATAGGCGTAGTTGCCCAGACCGACGCCGAATAGAGGGGATGTGCTAATCATGTGTTTGGCTCCAGTCCAGAACCATATACGGGAATTACCGCCAATGTCTGTATCAGAAAATGTTGCGGTAATACGTTTTTGTACCAGCGGCGCCCCAAGAAAAACCAGGATTACGAGGACAGCAATAATGGAAACGATACGTTTTTTATATTTTTTTACCATACGAAGGGGGTGTAATATTCCGCCTTGCATGATTCCCCATGTACATCCAATAATAGCAGCCAGCCAGGCACTTCGCGTTCCAGATAAAAGTAGTGCGCCAAGGAGTAATACGAGAACAATGAGATAAAGGAAGAATTTTGGAGAGGAGAGTTTGCGGAGATGAGGGAGCATTGCAGCGAGTAGAGCCAGGTTCATGGCCATATAGCCGCCGAGTAGATTTTGATTTCCGAATACAGAATAGGCACGTTGGGTATAACCGGGGAATTGGGGGAGCAGAAAATCAATAAGACCGGCATACTGCAGCAATGCCAATAGACCAACTGTCGCCCCAGAAAAAAGAAGACTGCGCAGCAGCCATATCCTACCTTGAGGAAGAGAAAACAGGGGGGATGCCAGAGAGGCTATAAACAGCATCATCCCCAGGTAAAGGGACTTTTCGATATGAAAAGATAGTACGTGCGCTGTGAAAAATCCAGATATAATATATACCAAAAGTCCCAGCCACAAGGGCGCAAACCGCCGAAATCCTTTTTCTGATATATGTCCGGAAACAATGTGTAGACAGGCAGCGATGATGAATCCGACTGTTAGTACCAATCCTTTGGCATCAAGAAAAGAAGTAAATTGGAAAGACCATGCAATGGCGCAGACAAAGAGGGTAATTGCCCACACGCGCATAAT
>JAGLCZ010000762.1 GCA_023145975.1 Candidatus Hydrogenedentota bacterium
GATTGTCGTATCGGGTTGAAGTCCCTTCACGCAAGGATATGAATCTGCGCGATTTTTATAGCGGCAGTTCGGAAATATATTTAAAACATACATATAAAACGAAACAGAGACAAAGATTGACGGTTCGGTTGCCCGTGTATTTACGGGGTGGCGGGATTATGGTGTGTTGTCTTTTTTTTGTAGAACTAAGGAGCCTATTGTGAAGCCGAAACAAGGATGGAAGCGTTCGCCAACAAAACCGGGTCCCCCCGAAATTCGTGTTGCATGGAAAGAGAGTCGTTCTTATTGTGGTCCCTATTCTGTGGCGTACAAGGGTTTTTATAAACTTGAGACATTACAGAATGCTGTAGGGAAAGCATTACAAGAGCACGACCGTTTTTTATATTCTACCTTGCAGTCACTATTGGGAAAGGTGTCCTTAGGTGCAGTAACCTGTGATTTGGTATATGAAGATGCCAACCGTCTGGTGTTTACCGTTATGGCGTCGAACAAGGCGCGAAAGCAGGCATCGGTGCGTTTAGTGATGGCGAAGAATCATGAGGAGTGCAGTGCGCAACTTTTGGCAGAGTATGAAATACTTCGGGAACTGCATAAACGTGCGCCGGAATTTGTTATTGAACCTTGTGGTCATGGAATTATTTATTTGCCGGATCGCCACCATCGCCGCGATGTGAGCCGTGAGGTCTTTGGGTATATTACAAAAGGCGCCCCCGGATTACGTCCCTTGTATGTTGCATCGAATACACAGTTGGCACCGCATGATCTCAAGCCGTTGCGCTACTCCAAAAAGGAGTCGGAAGCGTTGAAGAAGGCGATTATCGGATTGGTGGCTGCTCTTTACAATGAGCGTACTGCCACAGGGGTGGATATAGCCGGCTTATATCCCGAATGTTTTGTTGCAGGGGAAGGGGAGAAAGGTGCTGTGCGCATTGTCTTGATGCAGTGCGGAAAACTTCGTAAACGGCTTTATCGTCGTAAACTGATACATAATCTGCTGTTCGGCGTGTTAAAGACGGGCACCACTGTGTTCCCTGTGGCTCCTGCGCGACCGGATCACTTTTACGATGCGTTGTGTGATGTGGTCTCAAAGGATACGGCACAGTCGTGGTGTCAGGAATTTTTGTCGAAGTCGAACGCTATGCGTGCTCATGTTCATGAGGAACTGCTTCCGGGGCGTGATTATCTTGACGTACTTCAGGAATTAACGAACGAAAGCGAATCGTAATTATTTCTCGCACCCATGTGCCCGCCAAACGACTAGATTCCCCGCCTGCTGTATTTCTTCAAAAAAAGCTTGGTATTGTACACGGTGTTCCCGGGATTTTTCTGT
>JAGLCZ010000763.1 GCA_023145975.1 Candidatus Hydrogenedentota bacterium
CTTTATTTCACACGTGAAAAGAAGATTTGCAATCCTGCCCAGCCTTGTTGTATACTCCCTTATAGACAAAATGTCCCTGCTAAGAGGCAAATAAATCCCGAAAACACAGGAGGTTACGTAACATGGCGCGTTTTCCAATGACAGAATCCACCATTACAGTACTCGCAGACCGGATGATAGCCGGTTTAGAGGAGTATACTACGATGTATCCGACGCCGCCTGTGTCCTCTGCCGCCTTGGAAGCGGCCAAAACGGCACATCGCGTCGCCATGGATACGCTGACAGAGGCACGCGCTTTGTATGCAAAGGCCGTCACCGATAAAAACGCCACACGTGGGGAACTGGTGGCGTATATGAAGAAAGATTTGCGCTACGCAGAGAATGCGGTGGATGGCGAAGATACGTCGTTGAAGTTATTGGGGTGGGGAGCGCCTCGTCCGAAGAAGCATCTGCAGGTACCCGGACAATGTCAGTACTTGAAAGCGCCTCGTGAAGGGAAGGATTGGATTTATCTGATATGGAAACAGCCCGTTGACGGCGGTACGGTGGCGACCTATGAGATACAACGGCGTGAGGCGGTACTGGACAGCACGTGGAAAGTAGTCGATTTGTCCATGGACTGCGCCATCACCCTTCACGATCAGCCCCGAGGCACGGAATGGGAATACCGCGTCCTTGCTGTGAACAAAGCGGGCACAAGTGCTCCCAGCGGCACCGTCACAGCAGTGCTCTAGGGCCCTGTCCCTGTCTGCATTTCATTGTGGTGCAGGCTTCCAGCCTGCCTGTATTGGCACGGAAAGGGGGTACAGGCACGTATCGTTCGCACCTCACTTTCCCTTGTGCCAGTCCCCTGCTTTCGGGGCTGACACTTCCCCTCCCTTTCTGTTATTATAGTGCCCTTAATCAATCCGTCTACTTTTCCCCCTTCAGAATATATAAGGAATGTCTGATGCAAAAGAAATATGTTGTCAACGGTCTTGTTCTAGTACTCCTTGTCGTCGGTATGGGCGCGTACGCCGATGTACCGGATACCATCACGGTCCACGGGCAGCTGCTGGATGATACGGGGGTGCCGCTGACGGGTAACCGCGATTACCAAATCGTCTTTTATGATACGGATATCTTCGGTTCTGTGCTGGGCGGCGTTGTCACGGGGACTACAGAACTTTCTCCAGAGGGTGTCTTTAACATTTCCGTGGTGTTGCCCGAAGAAGCAAAGGCTGCGGCAGAATTATGGTATGAGATTGCCGTGGACAGTGA
>JAGLCZ010000764.1 GCA_023145975.1 Candidatus Hydrogenedentota bacterium
CATGTTGTTTACAGTTTCTACACCCCGTGTTTTTCGTACATGGGACAAAGCGTTTTCAATGGTATTCGGATTAACCTTGCGGCAGTAAGATCGGATAAGGTGATGGGATATTTCATGGAGCAGCATTATAGCGAGTAGTTCACCTGATCGCGCCGGGGACGCTGTAGAAGTAGAAAAATCACAACCCTCATTCATGCGTGCTGCCAGGGTACGCGCAAAGCGGAAGGGAGCGTCCTGCCCCTTCGAGGTGTCCAGCGTATCTATTTCAAACTGTTTCCGCGCACGATCCATTATGGGTATATCATAAGGGAAGTAGCGGAATTTATCATCATTGTAGTGGAATGTTTCCATTATTGGCTTTCAGTGTTGTTTCTGCTTCTTGAAACAACAGTATGCTCCATTTCGTTCCCCGGGTTGTGTAAATAACAACAGTACCCCCACAACAGGACAAGCATAACGCATCCTTCTATTCAATTGCCACACGACGGGAAAAGGGGCATCATTTTTTAGTGTAACTTTCTGTAAGATTATATTCTGAAATTTTTCTATATAAAGTGCTGCGGCCGATGCCGAGTATACCTGCGGCTTTCGGCACATTCCCATTGGAACGGCGCAGTGCTTCCTTGATATGCTGCCGTTCCATATCAGCAAGGGGAGTAAAAGAATCAGGAAGTGCTGTATCGTCATTGAGACCTAAATCACCGGTTTCTATCTGTTTATGTTTTGCCACCACCATGGCGCGTTCGATGAGGTTGCGTAGTTCACGTACATTTCCCGGCCAGGAGTGCCGCTCCAGAGAATGCAGTGCTTCGGCACTAAAACCCGATGGACCGTGTTTGTCACGCTTGACTGCTTGTTTTCGGAAATGTTCTGCCAATGCAGGAATATCGCTTCGCCGTTCTCTCAACGCGGGAAGATGTAATTCAAAGCCATTCAACCGATGATAGAGGTCGCGGCGGAACCGCCCCGTTTTTATTTCATCTTCGAGCTTCTTGTTGGTTGCGGCGACTACCCGCACTTTGGCCTGCAGCATAGCGCTGCCGCCCAGTCTGCGATAAGAGCCCGTTTCTATCGTATGCAGCAGACGTGCCTGGTTTGCCAGACTCAAATCCCCTACTTCATCCAGGAACAGGGTGCCGTTATTGCTTTCTTCGATCAATCCTTTTTTCGCGGCATGAGCCCCGGTGAATGCACCCTTTTCATGTCCGAAGACCTCGCTTTCAAAAAGTTCATCTGGAATGGCAGCGCAATTGATAATGACCAAAGGCTTTTCCGAAAGATCAGAAAGGTCATGGACCATCCGTGCTACCAGGTCTTTGCCGACTCCTGTTTCACCCAGAATCAGCACACTTAGTCGGGAGCGTGCCACGTCACGCGTCTGCTGGCGTACTATAGATAAGGCAGGGCTGTCGCCTACAATGGAACTGTTATGGGCAATTCCAGCCACGAGCCGCTTATTTTCCACTTCAAGCCGTTCGAGCCGTTTTGCCACGCGCACATAGGGGGCAAGTGCATAGGCATGGGCGATTAGATATTCGAGGTCGGATTCTTCGTATATTCGTTCCGGGCTGTGAACCTGTGCCACTAGTGCGCCCAACGATTTCTGACCCAGCACAACAGGGGAAACAATGGTTGTTTTGACGGACTTGGAATTCCCGGCTCCATGTATTTGCGGGAAGAGTAAGCTGCGTTTGTCTTCTATAGATTGGAGTACATGTCCGTAGAGGACTGTATCGTCGTGCAGAGGTATTGCCTGATCATCTGCTATGATGAGCGGTTCCTGTTCTTCCGTATCGTGTAAAACGAGCCATAATGTTGTCGGGGTAAATTGTTCTTTAATGTGCTGCTGCAGCGTTGCAGCCAACTGTGTGGTAGTGGATGCCCGGCTCAGTGCGCGTCCAAAAGAAAAGAGATGTACTAGTTCCTGCGTGGTATGCGGCGTTCCTTTCCTGAAAAGGCTGTCCCCGCTGGTGCTGGAATAAATGGGTATATTTATTTTCAGGGCAGAAGTTTCATCCAGTTTCGATGCTTTTCTTGTCGTATGGATATTGGCTTCATGAACTTCTGTTACGAGGAAGATGGAATCCCCAATGGCTATCTCATCCCCGGGCTGCAGCGCGGCTTCACGTACGGGTAGACCATTGACCAATGTTGCATTGCGGCTGTCCATATCTCTGAGGCAGGCATGGTGGTCTTGCAGGTTCACGCGACAGTGAAATCGGGAAACAATGGGATCGTTCAGGCGGATAGTACAGGAGGGGTCACGCCCGAAGACAAGAGGTGTTTCGACAATCGGCCATGCTTGTCCCGGGTAGGCACCGCTCTTTGAAACTAGTTGCAGCATGCTTTGCAGGAGTCCTGATTGTATTGAGTAAGTAGCAATTTTAGAGTTTAATACAATTTCGATGAATCGCCCCTAGTATATCCTATCGCAGTCCCATAATGGGATTTTTTGCCGTCCCAATTTGGGAATCATCACGTTGCGGGAGGTCAAGGTTGATTTGATAGATCTAATATTTTGGTGTTTATCACTGTGATTGCAGTAGGTTACCGGGTTTCTTCGTTTTTACTACCTATTGGCATGATAGATGCTCTAATAGTGGCATAATAGTTGAATCCCTTAAAGAAGACCAATACACCGGATGTCTTGCTGAGAATGCAGGTTTATGAATATCCGCGCTTAGCCGGAATGGGAATGAAGCAGGAATTCGGTGATGGGAAGAAGTGATGGTGCCGTCAGAGTTGCAAAACCATGGGGTTGACACATACGAACATGACTGTTGAATTGCTGACGGCATGAGTTGTCGGGAGGCGAAGCCGCAAAAAATGCGTGGAAATGGGTTAAGGCTTCGTCTCCCACCCTTCTTATGTTTTTTATAGGGGTATTACTTTCAGGGTGCATCCCGTGCTTTCAGGTGAAATATTGCTTCGTGCCTCACCGGGACCCCGGCGGAGAATACGCCCCCGGATATCAAGTGCCCCTTTTTCTCCCTGGTCTTCTTCGGTTTTTAATACAGGGCGGTCACAGGGATCGAAGACTACACATTCTTCAAATACGATTCCCCCGTGTTTTTTTGTAATGCTTTCCCGCATGAGTGTTATAAGCAGGGGGGTACCCTGCTTATCTTCAGGCACCACATTATTCCATTTACAGTTCACGAAGCGTACTTCCGCTGCTGTTGCAGATTTGTCATATACAAAGGTGCCGCCGCTCTGCGTATTTTCAACGGTACAGTTACGAAATTCAATCCAGCCGTCGGGCCCGTCATCCCCGATGGCACCCACAGCAATTCCCTGATCCCTGCCGCTGCGTATATGACAGTTTTCAAAAAGGATAGACACGGGTTCCGTGGTCTTACGCATGTGTTTGAGATAAACGAGAATACCGGCTCCGTCATTGTTCGCCATGGTGCAGTTACGTACGATTACATTCGTCATTTTTTCATTGGCATTATTGGGTTCGAGATCAATCCCTGCTTCGGGCGCAGTTCCCTGTGTCCCTGTGAAAGCGCAGTTTTCAATCAGTAGATCCACAGCGCTGATGACGCTGATTCCCTGGCGATGATGGTTCCGGCATAGTACATCACGAATAGTTACCGCTGCACACCAGGGTTGTTTTTCTGTTGCACCCAGATAGATGCCGTCGCCGCCGGAATTTTCCAGCGCAAGACCTTCGATCCGGATATGGCTGCACCCCATGAAATCCAGACACATCCGCCATTCGGCTTTTTCGTAGTCGCTGCTCTGGTAATCTGCCTTGTTCATGCGCAATTGGGCACCGTATCCTGTCAGGATAATATGCTCACAGTTCACAGCGGAGAAGAGACTGTCCCCTTTCCCTTTGAACGCTTCTTTTTTCGCGTGTATTTTCACGCCTGGTTCAAAGTATATTTCCAGATTGCTTCGCAATGTGACAGGACGAATGATCCAGGGGCTGCCCATGTAGGGTACTATTAATTTTGCTGCTTTTGAGTCAATGGCATTTTGCAGGCAATCGGTGGCATCTCCAGGATCGAAGCCCCACCATGCAGCACTGGCGGTGGTGCAGGTGCCTGCTTCAACTTCTGCGACGGCTTGCGGGTTGGGCTGCAGTATAGAGGCAGTATCCGCCTGTGCCTGCAGAGCAATGAAAATTACAAAAAGGAAGAGGAAGCCTATTCCTGCACACCTGTAATGACTCATAGTACATTCCTTTTCGGATTAACTATTTATTCAATACTTCCTGCAGGCTTACGGGGGCGCCGCCGCGCCGGATGCTTTCGTGTGCCGCTTCCATAAACGCGAACATTTCAACGGATTCTTCCGGGTTGACAGGGGCTTTTCCTGATCGGAAGAATTTTATAATTTCAGAAACGAGGGGTGCGTAACTGCCGCCGCCGTCCTGATCGACCACGGCTTTGGTGCCGAACACCGTAACCCGGTGCGGAGTTGAGCCTGTGCGTAGTCCATAGAGTGTACCCACACGCCCCTCTTTCCACACGCCTGTGGCAACGTGGAATTGCTCGGTTACGGCACAGGTAACGGTTTCACAGCCTGTGCCCATGATGGTATATAAGGCTTCCGTAGGATGAACGCCATACCAGAAAATATCGGGGTGGGTCGATTCGAGATGACAGGGACCATAGGAAATAGCACCGCGTACTTCACCCACATCGGTTGCTTTCAGTGCCTGCATACTTTCGTAAAAGCGATAGGAGGAAGAAGTGAACCAGGGTACATTATGCTTTTTTGCCAGTTCGGCAATGGCGACGACGTCTTCCAGCGAGCCTGCCAGTGGTTTGTCAATGAAGACAATTTTCCCTGCTTCGAAAACCGGTGTGACCTGTTCAAGATGGGGTCTGCCATCCACACTCATAAGCAATACGGCATCTACCATACTGCAGAGTTTCTCAATAGAATCCACAATCTGTACGCCAAATTCTTTTTTCAGTTGTTCGGTGTAGCCGTCTACGCGGGAGGCACTGGATTCTATGTCCGGGCTGCCGCCTTTGTACGCTGCAATTACACGTCCGCCGGGGACATGGTTGGGATCCTCTGTATTATTGAGTACTTTTGTAAAGGCAATGACATGCGATGTATCAAGACCGATCATGCCTAATTTCAACGGGGCTTCCTCAGCAGCAGTCATGCCTGCGCTCATCAGTGCAATGCTCATAACGATAGTCAAAATGCAGTTCTTCATAACTTTCTTCTCCTTGCTGATTTTCAATTTGTACAATAGGTTTTCCAGCTTGTTCATATTTTGTATTCACAATATTAAAATCGGTCAATAGGCCATACATACGGGGTGCGTCCGGGGAAAATTGCGGCAAGCAGTGTGCTGCCTGCTTTATTAAGTGCCCGCCGTTTTGCTGCAAGTATTTCATCGATATGCCGTGCCCCTGTAATAAGTTGTGCGAGCTCTCCAGGCGACAGGCTGACTTTGTTGATTCCGTTACCGGCGGCAACATTCACTGCACCATGATGCACACGGATTCGATAGGGTTTTCTTGCCACTACCAGCGTGGCTTCTGCACAGAGATCGGTTCTATTTGCCAGTTGTGATTCCCACTCAGGGATCATACATTCGAGAGTCTCTTCGATATTGACCAGTGCCAGCATTCCATTGCTGTTACGGGATACGTGCATTTCGTGAGCAGATCGATACTGTAATAAATAACGGATAAAGAGATGAGAGGGCGGCAGGGTGAAGCGGATACGTGACGCAAATTCCTTTTGCGCAAGTTTCATGCAGGCGTTCAGAACCGCGGGACACCAGTCATAGTGCAGCACACCGACCTCTTCCACGGTATAGTTTTCGCCATGAGTTTGCCCCATAAAATATGCGACTGCTTTCCCTTTATCATCGGTGAGTACCCGTGCATTTTTCCAGCGTTTCCACTGGTTCGAAATATGCCCGCCCAGCCGGATAATGGAGCAGGCGGTGTCATTGTCATTTCGGGTGTGAATACGTTGCACTGACGGGATATCCCCCGGTTTCATGCGGCGGTGTTTGAAGAAAGGCGCCGTAACTGTACTTGCTTCGCGTACATCGATTACGCTGGCATACTCCGGCAATGCCGAAGCAAAATCCCAGCGATGGTAAAAGTCTGCAATACCGAAGAGGATGGAAACATGATAGCCTTGTGCGTGCAGAAAGCGCATGGAATCCGTCATCAACAGTGCGGCATACCCTTTATGGCGCAAGGGACCGGCAGTGGTTACACAAGCAAAGCCGCCCATCTTCAGACGTGCTTCACCAATACGAATGGTATGGGTAAAAATCCGCAACGCCGCCGCCAGTTCGCCTTCAGCATATAAGATGCGATTGTGGGCACGGTTATATTCGGGATACCCCTCTTCGCTGATATTCAGCCACTGCATACCTTCGTAGAAATCAGCGAAGTGTACCCGCGCCATCAAATCCTTAGCGGCAGCAAGTTCTTCTGCGCTTTCAACGCCCTTTATTACAATGTTTGACATGTATCGCTCCGAAAAAAATGTAAAGCTGGAAAGAGTATTTCAGAATCAATATCCTGTAAGGGTCTATCATAAAGAAATACGAGGTTAAATACAAGACTGCGAATGAAGTCGTTACTATGGGTATTGTTTAGAACCCTGTTTTCGGTGGGGCAGGGCTTACGCTGGTTTTAGTTCCGGGGTGCTTCGCGGAAAGTCCTGTTCCATAAATATCTGACCTTCCAGGTCGTGAATGGACAGGTGCAGTACCGTGCTGCTAATGTCCATAAGCCCGACGCTTGGATACCGCATCCGATCCAGTCCTGCCTTTAAATGCCCAGGGTTCATCATGGGAATTCCCTGGCGTACCACAATCCCGTAGTGATGGGTATGTCCCATAAGGCATAAATTCAGGTCACAGGTGAGAGGCGGCAGATCGTCAGCAGAATGGGCATAGGCAATGCGTACGCCTTCAATATCTTCTATCACCATGTTGGGTACATGCGGGTCGTTGTATTCCGGGCACCATAATCCGGGCACGCCTGTTATGGGGTAGCCCTTTCCTTCGAGTGCTTCCTTATCGGCATAGTCGTCGCCGAGATGAATGATATGGACGGCATGCAAATCGTTTATTAAAAGCTTTGCGGCTCTGTGCATTAATCCCGTGTTACGGTGCGTATCACTGATGACTCCCAGAATCATGAGCTTTTTTCCACGTCTTGTTTATATTGCTGATACAAGTCTTCGCACTGTTTCTGATCCAGTGGGGTTTCGGAGAGGATAATGCGACATGCAATCCGCAACGGTACACCGGGCTTCAGATCGGGTTCAAAGAATGCACCGAATCGTCCATAGAGACGTGCAGAATATTGCGGTTGCCCCGTAATGAGTTCCGGTGACGTGAGGTGTACTATCCAGTAGCGTTTGCCGCCTATGGGCATGCTGCCGCATATCCACCATGCGCCGTCGATGATATCGTTACCCAGGGTAACAGCACCGTCGGGAAGGATATATTCCGTTTCATTTTCGTGTTCAGAAACTTCGTTAGCCATACGTATCTGCATACCCGCATGTTGGGCATCACCACGTAATTGGATGGGACCTGCCAGCGTTTTCAATACAGAAATAAAATCCACTACACGCATCCCTTTTTCACCGGGATAGGCAACAAGGGTGCGCTCCTCTTCGATGAAGGGCTCCATATTTTCTGCCGCCCATAGGATACGTGCTGTCTGGGAAATACGATTTTCGTTGGCATCAAAGGAAATCCATTCTTCCAGCTGTTGATGCGCATAGATTTCCCGTCCCTTGTCTTTTTTGCCGGTGCGCATGTGCCAGGTATCTACCACGCTGTCGCCGATATGCGTCGCCTTCCAGCCGATGAACAGTCCCCGATGATGGGAATATTTACCGCCTGATCCTTTAGTAATGGGAAATGCACCTTCAAAATCATAGAGATGGGTATACACCTTGTATGCCAGTTCCGGATTGTTCTTGTCGAAGGGGGTTGTGACAGTGCGCAGCCAGGTTTTTCCGTTCAGCTGCGCGTCCAGTCCCTGTTCAACCGTAAATCCGTCTGCAGGCTCTGCAGCGTTACCGCCGGCAGCCAGCAGGATCACCCAAAGAAATAAGCCGCTCCATTTAATAGACTGCATTGTTATACTCCATCTCAGGTTGTAATCTTATTTCACAATAGATATAGCACGGGTTACTGGAGGTAACTGCGTACGGGTTTGAAGGCTTCTGTTTCTGCTTCTTCTTCGTTCGTACCTTCACTGCGCGCTCTTCGTTTTTTCACTTCCTCTGCAGGTGCATTACAGCGTTCCGCTTCGTCGAGGTAGTGCTGCGCATCTTCGGGCTGCTGCATGACTGTGGAAATATCGGAAAGGGCGAGCCAGGCGGTGTATCGTTTCGGATGTGCTTCCGCTGCGCGTTTGAACCAGTTTTTCGCTTCCTGAATATTTTTCATTTCAAGGGCAAAGGCGCCGAGTAATTCTTCAGCAGTGGGGGTTTCCGGCGTGGTGAATTGCGAGGCATATAGCAGTGCGCCTTCCCAGGCCTGGAACATTGCAGTCTGTTTTGCCAAAAGTAACCATGCACCATCGCCTTGTGCTTTTGTTGAGCCCCATTGTGCAATAAACTGGTTAGCCTGACCGCTTCGTGCCAGGGTGTTCCCCATCAGTGCCCAGGCGCGTTCCTGTTCTGGCTCGCGGCGTAACGCCAGTTCGAGCCAATAAAAAGCGCGCATCTTATTTCCTAACAGTAATTCACGTTCTGCAGCATTAACATATCCCAGGGGGTTTGTAGGATCGTCTGCCATCTGCTGCCGTGCCTTGTCCCAAAGTTCTTCGGCAGCGTTGTATGCCATCGCACTTTGTTTTTGCAGGCGACCTGCTTCGCTTTGCTCCGGCGGATCTAACAGACGCGCAAATTGCTGCGCAGCATGGGTGGTGTCTCCCATGCGTATGAGTACTTTGCCGTACCGTATTACATCGTCCGGCGACAAGGAACCTGTCTTCCGGGCGAGGGCATAATAGTCTGCGATTTGTCCCGGCTCCTCCATTTCGTCGCGGGTACGTGCCAGGGCGATAGTGGCTTTATATCCTGTGTCGGTGAAGGGCATTTTTGACAGGAACGGCTCAAGCAGGGACGCGGCTTCTTCAATATACCCTGCATCGAAGATATGTTCTCCCAGGATACGTCGTGTTGCGTTGACTGCCCCGCTTTCCTGTTCCTGCCATATTGCCAGTGCTTCCTGTAACAGTGCGAAGCGCGTTTCTTCCGATGTTTCCCGTTGCGCTGATTCGATGTAGTGTAACACCAGCATGTCCCGCAGTACAGGGTCTTCCCTTTCCGCGATCTGTTGTTTCAGTGAAGGGATGGGATCCACATACGGAAGTGCCCGCTTGAAGGAAAATATGCCGCCGGCGGACAGCAGGACTATCATGAATATGGAGAAGACGCGCTGCACATTTTTTCCGGGTAACAGGACAAGCAGTCCTGCTGCGAAGAAGGCTGCCGCGCTGGACAGAAGCAGCAGGGGGACGGGCGGCGTCAAGGGCGTGAAGGAAGCACCGGAATAGTGGAGTACCGCCGCTGCTGCGGCTGAAATCATCAGCATAAGGCCCCACGCTGTCCAGGCAGGCTGTAACCGCAATCTACCTGCAGCGGTCAGACGGGATAGATCCAGGACGATCAATATAACAGGAAGCAGCAGCATTCCCGGATGTGCCGCTGCGGCAAGTGCCAGTGCAATGGATGCAAGTACAAGGCTCAGATAATCGGTGTCGGTGTTTTTCCGGGTTGCCTTCAAAAATAATACGGCTGCCGCTGAAGCGCAAGCCGTCCCGAGGAGGACGGGTAAGGCGTTAAGATTTGCCAGTGCATCCACTGCAGCGGGGGACACTGCAAAAAGAACGGCTCCCAGCATAGGCGCGGTTATGGATTCCCTGCGGGACAGCCACAAGCGCAGTACCTGAAACAGTACCATGGCCGTAAATACAAAGGTCAATAACGCTGCTGTACGCAGCAGGATCATGGAACCTCCGCCCAGCCACCAGAAAAAGCCGATAGCCAGTGTGCTCAGGGGCGAAGCGGGTAAGCGGTCCAGTGCAGTAATAGCGGTATGGGGATGCTGCAGCAGATCGTCAAATAACAGGAGTTGAAATTCACCGCCCTGCATGGGGGCGTACAGCAGGTTGAAATGTACCAGCAAGGGAATCATTACAACGACGAAGAGTGCTATAAGGTGAAGTGCCCGTCCAGTACGAACGGGGTCGCCTTCAGAAACACGGGGGGGAGGGGATATATTTTCCGGCATGGCATTGGACTCCATAGAATATGCTGGTCCCAAACAACGGGTAAAAACAAGACGTTTTATCGGTGTTTAGCAGCAGAGTATAAATTGAATGTGATAAGTATACCTGCTGTGCTATAGCAAACGCATCCAATATTATTTTTTCCATGGGGGCGCGGCTAATCCTGTCCCTCTCCCTGGGGATTGTAATTGTTTTTTTATGGGAGGTTGGGCGTGAATCTTGATTCGGTAGATATATCGCTTTGCCTCATACATCATTGTATGGTGCAGGTATCCTGCCCCGTCGGCATCCCGGTTTCTCTCATCGACGCAGGAGATGCGGGAATACCGTCATCCATAAACACACCTGATTCGCCTGGAAAATAGGTGGGCTGGAAGCGGTTCCGTTGTTGGGGCAAGTTACGAACCGGCGTCTTCATGTTTATCGCCATTGACCGGATCAGATGCAATGGTCATCAGTATATTGCTGATCTGTTGTCGTAAAGGTGGAATATCGCGGATAGCAGTGGTGTAGACTTCTTCCCAGTCAACTTCAAAATAATCGTGAACAATAGCATGGCGCATTCCCGTGATAGCACGCCAAGGCAAATGTGTATGCTGAGTTTTCAGGTCGCTGGACAAGCGATTTACCGCTTCGCCAATAATTTGAATATGGCGTAACACGTGAGAGCGAATCATTTTGTCTGCATAAAATATTTCGTGCTCGATTGGAGTAGTTTCCACTACTTCATTAATGGCATCAAGAATATCCGCTAACAGAAGTGGGTCGGTTCGTTTCATAGTGGCACAACTTCCTGCATGACGTGTTGACGAAATCGCGGTCGCATTCCTCCCTCGCTGATTATATCCACCTTCACGCCCAATAACTCTTGCAGATCCATGAGAAATTCACCGTGGTCAAAGAGAGAACGACCCGGGTCGAATCGGACAATCAAATCCAAATCTGAGGATTCTGTGTTGTCGCCGCGAGCAACCGATCCGAAAATACGGATATCATGAGCCCCGTAACGTTGGGCGATATCAAGGATATCATCCCGATATTGGTTTAATGATTTGCGCGTGATCATGTTGTTGTATTTTCTCTTCGCAGAATACCCTGCGGTTTGACATAGCACTGTTTAATCTACAGTCGTGTTGTTCAGAGGAATGTTTCGAGGGTCGCTCGCATCGCATACCGACCTTCACATAAAGCCAACTAGGAATATACTCGCACGCAGCAGTAAATGTCAACCGGGAATATTCGAATGCGTTGACTTGGATCTGAACGGTGTTTGCCCTGGACACCGTTTTTCTTACGGTTAGATGGGTGAATCAGAAGCAGCCAGCACTACAAGAACTGAGTTTCTATTCTTTTTTCGTAAGGTCAGGAGGAGAAGCAATTGTGATGCAGGCATCCTGCCCCGTCGTCATCCCGGTTTCTCCCATCGACGCAGGAGATGCGGGAATACCGTCATCCATAAACACACCTGATTCGCCTGATTCAATCCGTCATT
>JAGLCZ010000765.1 GCA_023145975.1 Candidatus Hydrogenedentota bacterium
CGCACAGGTATACAGGTTGGACACTTCTGTCCACCAGCAATCCACCGTCTGCACACACCGAGTAGAATTAAATACAATGTCGCCATCAGGCAGGTACGCTGCTTCATAATCTGCATGACCTAAATCCCCGGTGATCGCAGAAATCCGGCGTGTAGCCATCTCCATTTCGTAAAGGCTGTAATCATCTTCAAAGTCTGACTTCTTCCATGCAAAAAGTATTTTGCTTCCATCCCCGGAAACATCGACATCACGAATAACCCCATTACGATCTTCAAGGAGTATTTCACTTGTAACACGTGTGCCGTCAAAACGCAGTACAGTCAAGGTTGCACCAGGAAAGAAATGACGTTCATTCTGGGCATCGCTCAGCCCTTCTGTATATGCATAATGAGAAGCACCCATATTATAATGCTGTGCAAAAACAATGCCGTCCCATTGTTGTGCCTGTAGGGGTGCAAGACGGTGCTCCCGCCGAATTTCACAGGCACGGAGATATAACGCAACCAGTTCAGGTATGGACAATTCCCCCAGCGGCGGCATCTGCACTTCCAGTTCTTTGGGTAAAGGTATCCCTTCTTTCTTTAAGCCAGCGAGAACACGGGTAAGCATTCTCCGCCAGCGGGTACCGTTCATATTAATAAGCAACCGGGACAGTTTCCCGCCTACCAAAAAAGATTGGGAGAGGTATCCTGGTTGACCGCCTGCAGGCGTCTGTTCCCAAAGTCCCTTCCTGAATGCATCCTGGAGCAGCCAGTCCATAAAAACAGGATGATCCTGTTCCAAGTCCCGAAATATCGTTATAACTGCCCGGGGACGCTGCGCATCATCAAGGGCAAGTAAGTGGTCACGAGATATACGCAGAGATTTTAACCATTCACGGGCAGTATCTTCGGCATGCAGGGACACGGGAAGCACCCCGGCAATAAGAAGGAATAGAAAAAGGAGTATAAAAACTAAACGGTTCATGTTACGTCCCGGCTGATGAAAGAAACAGGAAGATCATGCCGCTATCCTACCATATCCCTGACTGTCGCCTGTAGATTTCTGTTTCAAAA
>JAGLCZ010000766.1 GCA_023145975.1 Candidatus Hydrogenedentota bacterium
GGCTGGTATCACAGCGAAAATCCGGCACCATTAATCAAGATGTTGCGCCATAGACCAATAACGATTGTAAGAACAATCAGTGACAAAGAGATTGAGTTGCTGACCCCAATATTCGTAAAGTTCAACCAGGCGTTTGGCCTGTTCTTTCAGTTGGGAATACACACAGGGATGCGGCGCACGGAAATTGCGAATCTATTGTGGGCCGATGTTGACCTTGACCACATACCTCGTGCAATAGCATTTGTACGGCCACATGCTGAAGATAAGGAAAAGGGCATCGTACGTTCCACTGTCAAAACGCGGCGTTCTGAGCGAATCGTGCCACTGAAAACAGAGTTGATTAACTATCTGCGTCCGCACTGTAAAACAAGCGGGTACGTGGTTGATTCCGACAAGTACAAAATTTGCAGAGAGCAGTTTGATTTGCCAAAAAAACTTTTGAAACAAGTGCGGGAGGTATGTCCCCAATTTCATTTACATTTGATGCGGCATACGTTTATTACAAACGCTTTGATGGGGGGAAAGAAGAAAGATGGTAAAAAACAAGAACCTATTCCGTCAGTGAAGGTAGCAATGTGGGTGGGAGATTCTGTTCAGATGATACTGGATACGTATACGCACTATATTCCTGATGATAGCATTGATTCTTTTTAAGGTATGGCGGCACCCATTACTTTCCTTGGGAACTAGAATCAAGCAACCACATCATTCAGTACCAAAAAATAGGTGGTTTTACTTGCGCATTCCTACACAACCCCGCAAGTACTCGAATTATTTATCGAGGACGGTTTGCTGGTGTGAGATGGTTTTCCAGAGTATACCTGGAAGGTACTCCGACGCAGGTGCAGATTTTTACACCACCAAATTTTGAAACACCAGAAAACTTTTTCATCAGCAATCCACGCAAAAAAAGGTGGAGATGCCGAGAGGGGGCGCCTGACATCTCCGGTGAGGTGCGGTTGCTCTAATGGTCATCAGAGCATCGCAGAGACCTTTATCACTGCGTTACCTGGTATGCGTTCTCAACACTTGTCCGTGAAACCTTTGCAAACCAGTATCACTTCAAATAGATTTCAAACTACCTGTTGCATATGAGTGTAAACCAAACCCTCCAACATTACAACCCGCTTTATTTTTTCTGGCCATTCACTATATATATTAAATCCCAACACCCTGCCCTTCTCCGCTGAATCCTCGTCATTCCCGCCAGAGACCACCCCTTCCCACTGATTTACCCCTGTTTTTCCGTCTTGTCCTGAACCCTGAAACCCCCTCAACCAAGAAAGGAGAATTCCGTCTATGCCCGAAAAAAATTTTACCCCCGCAGAAATCACAACCATTCGCGCCGCCGTCAGCAAAACATTCGTGGCACTACGCAAGAAAGGTTTTATTGCCCGAATGAATTTTTCCTGCTATATGAGCTGTGCCGTGTATGAACTTACGCAAATAGCCCGTCCCCGGAACAAACCCCGTGTTGTCTATTACCATCACCAGGATGATTCCAGTTTTAGAGAAGGATATCCTCTGCATATCCGTTTCTTCTATCTGCCGCCCGAGGATGATGAGAGCGATAGCACTGAATTAGAGAAAGAGATAGGAGAACAGGTTGCCTCCGCATTACGTGAACAGCATTTAGAAATTGAATGGGACGGCAATCCCCGCTATACGATTCGGATAATCGGTCTGAAACCCTAACCCCATAACTGTAAAAATAACCAAGCAGAAAGGAATCTCATTTATGACAGAACGTGATTACCAGGAAGAATCCAATGAACAGGCCCGTGAAGTAGTGGGAGAATTCAGTAACTGGGTAAACGGTATGGGACACAACAATAACACCTTTGTTCATGCTGTTATGTCCGGACATAGAACCCTGCAACAACAGATGTTTGAAGTGATGCTCGCCTGTGTTGCCGAGTGGGCGAAGCAGGATCATTACGATGCCCGTAACGAATTTACCATACTGAAATGCCGGGAAATCATGGAACATTTTCCTGGTGGTGCACGTACCCCGTTCATTTAACCTTAATCTACAACATGCAAACCCACAGAAAGGAGGTGAATACCTATGCCAGATGAACCTAAAAAAGTATCCTTTGATTTGGGTCCTCTTGTCGCCACGCCCGGTGCACTGAAAGTATTAGAAGAAAACAATATGACTCCAGCAGAATTACTTGCCAGACACGTCTCCGGCGATTGGGGAAACTTGTGCGAAGAAGATAAAGCCGCCAATGCAGTCGCGTTACAAAAGGGTGCCCGGATTATGTCCTCATACACCCTTCCTGATAAAAGCATTATCTGGGTTATCACTGACGCGGAGATTGACGAGCATCATCATCGTTACGCTACTACGCTGCTTCTTCCAGAAGATTATTGAACCCATCCCTGCCCGACCTGATTTCCCTCTTAACTTCCCCCCGTTAAATTCATTAATAGGGAGAACTGTATCTACTCGAAACTATAACCGACAACCGAAAGGAGAACTGTATCTATGTCAATTAAAGTGCCGAAACCCGTTTTTGAAGGAATTACTGCCGTTCGTGACAGTGGCAGAACCAACATGCTGGACAGACCAATGGTAGCAAATCTTTGTATGGAGA
>JAGLCZ010000767.1 GCA_023145975.1 Candidatus Hydrogenedentota bacterium
GGAATCACCCATTGCTGTTCCTTGGTAAAGGTAATCGCGTTGGCAGGACCTTCTACTTCTTCTTCGCAATGCTCATGTGCATGGGTATTCTCTTCGCCAAGTACGTCTAAGTCGTCCATAGTGATGGCAGCAACGGAACCCTGTACAGGAACTTCCAATGTAAGTGACCATTCACCGCTTTCAGGGAATACAGGGGCAATGATATAAATTCCAGAACGTACCGCTTCTCCCTGACCATTTATTTTTATATCCCCTTCATGGGGGCTGGCAGTAAACACGACGGGTACATTTTGCACGGGTAATCCCGTTTTTACATACGTCAGATGCAGCAAAAATTCTTGTGCTTCCCCCGGGACAAGGGAAGGGAACTCAGTAAATAATTCGAGTTCATCCGTCCACAGACTGATCGATTCCATGCCTTCGCCATGACCGTGTCCGTGATCATGGACATCTGCAGCGCAGTCGTGATCATGACTGGCGGGTTCTTGATGGGGTAATGAGCACCCCGTAATAAACAGTACCGAAAAAATAGTGCTGTAACAAATACTGAAAACAGACATCCTAAAAAACTTTAGAGAAAACATATACATATCCTTTTTGCGCACCTGTATCAGGTGCAAATCACCTAATTTTAAGAAGGGGAACAAAAAGGACTATCAGATAAGGAGGGGAAGATTCTGTTCGACGGCAGGGCACATTTGTCCTGATTCGTTGGGTGGGCGAGACAATGCGGCGCTGCAATACTTTTCTAAGAGGGTATTGCGGCTTGACAAAAACAGAAAGAAACCCTCGGTCTGCAATGCGGATACAGTGGATTTCAGTTCCATAGAGGCATCAGACGGGGGCGTTAAAATGGGCGCTACCGTACACAGAACAAACAGGCTGTGTTCATGCGAGGATTCACAACTATCCATATCAGCGCTGCTGTTATGCTGCTGGTTATGCGACGCAGCAGCGCAAAAATGCTTGCAGCAGCTTTCCGAATCCGAGCTGTGCCCGTGATGGTCGTGGGTACGTAATCCAAATGCGTGTACGCAGAACAGTAAAGAGAACAGCAGGACACATGCTGTGCGTGTTCTCATGGCAAACTTTTGAAGTTTGCTCCTGTTATGAAGTACAGATATTTTCACTGGACCATAAACCTTTTCTCAATGTAACTGCTATGAATATACACGAGGGTTACAAAATAAACCAAGTATACCCCTGCATGAAGATAATTCTTTAGAAATATTATAGATACTTCCCTTCCTGAAACACGTCATTCCTGTTGTTCTATTCCCGTTAGGAATATGTATGGGAGTTACGGCGTTAGTACTCACAACGTACGCACAATATCTGATGCCTGCAAGGGGCGTATAGTGAAATGTTGTGCCAACCCATTATAACGGAGAAAACACATGGCTGCGATTACATTACAAGGAAATCCTTTCAATACAAGCGGTACCCTGCCTTCAGTGGGAGAAGCCGCCCCTGACTTTACGTTGACAGGTACGGATTTGGCGGAATGCGACAAGTCCGGGCTTGAAGGGAAGACAATCGTATTGAATATCTTTCCCAGCATAGATACCCCGGTATGTGCCGCAGCGGTTCGCCGGTTTAACGAGAAGGCGGCGGCTCTTGAAAACACAGTGGTACTCTGTATTTCCATGGATCTGCCTTTTGCCCTGGGGCGTTTTTGCGGTGCTGAAGGCATTGAGAATGTAACGCCTCTTTCGGCGTTCCGTCATTCTGAAATCGGGAAAGACTACGGTGTTACCCTTGTTGACGGTCCTTTGGCAGGACTGTTGGCACGTGCCGTGGTAGTTATCGGTAAAGACGGTAAGGTGGCGTACACCGAATTGGTGCCTGAAATTACCCAGGAACCCGATTACGACGCTGCAATCAAAGCACTCGCATAGGGAAAGTCCCCGTACTGAAAATAAGAGAAGACAGGCTGCTGAATAGTCTCCCGGCTGCAGGAAAACCCAAAAGTTTTGCGCTGCTTCCAGGGCTGTTTCGCAGCCTCTTTTTTTGGGTTCATCCGAGAAAAGCGTACTTACCTTCATGAAGAACCATTATTTTAAGTTTGAAGAATTCGGTATCCCGACAGGGATTAAAGAGGATAGCCCCGGGTTGAGCGAAACGATACCCGGGGTGTTAATGACCAACCTTCCGTTCATCCTGAAGGGATGACACAAAAATGGGGAATAGCAAAAAAGAGGGTCTGGTAACACGACAAAGGATCGATACCTATATCCGCTCTCCGGTGGTTCTTCGACCCTATTTTAAGCAATGCTTCTTTCTCTGCCATCCCTTCAGGATGGACAGGTTCAGGGAGACATTTCCCGGGGGTATCGCTTTGCTTAACCCCCGGCTATATTCCGTCACCTCTACCGAGGTGAAAAAAGTATAAAGTACGCCTTTTGCGG
>JAGLCZ010000768.1 GCA_023145975.1 Candidatus Hydrogenedentota bacterium
GATATGAGCCGTACTGTAGTCAACATCACGGGTGACAGTCTGGGCGCCGTGGTCATTTCCCGCAGCGAAGGAAAACTGGGAGTGGGATTGCAATAGTAAAAGATCTAAAATTGTTGTTCTATGCGGAATATCTATATACTTTCCTTATCGTCAATACAGTATAAACCTGCACTACGATGCACACTGCATATGCAAATAGTACTACGTCTTGAAAACGCTGTGAATGATTTAGAAAAAACTACAAAAGGAGAAGACCATGTTGAAAAACTTTATTGCAGGAATCACAATAGTACTCATACTGACGTTATCCCTGAGCGCTGTCGCGGAAGACAATGAGTGGGTATCTTTGTTTGATGGAGAGACACTGAACGGCTGGGTGCAAAAAAATGGAACTGCCGCCTACCGCGTTGAAAATGGATCCATTGTAGGAAAGACTACCCCGGGCAGCCCCAATTCATTCCTCTGCACAGAAAAAGAATACGGCGACTTTGAACTTGAGTTCTCCGTCTATCTCTTTGACAAGGAACTCAATTCCGGTGTACAGATTCGCTCTCAGACTAAGCCCGCCGAAGGCGATGAACAATTTGGGCGGGTCAACGGTCCGCAGGTCGAAATCGAAGCCAGCGGAAGAAGGGGTGCAGAATCAGGCTATATCTACGGCGAAGCCTGCGGCGGCTGGATGACCCCCGAGGACGAACTCAAACCGCTCACTGTCTTCAAGGACGGCGAATGGAATAACTACCGTATTGTGGCACAGGGCGCAAGGATTCAGACCTGGATCAATGGTAAACCTGTTGTCGACCTCACCGATGAAGATAAGCTCAAAACCCATCCCAAAGGATTTATCGGCCTTCAGGTTCATGGCGTCGGCAACCGGGGACCTTATCAGGTTGCGTGGAGCAATATCAGAATCAAAGTGCTGGATACCCAGTAGAAATACTCATACTGCAATCTGACGCTGCTGTTCAATGTAAATATGATACGCCTTCTACATCGTAAGCATATACAAGAAAATAACGCTTCAAATATAATTAAAAAACGAGAAAGGAACTATCATGACCCTACCAATTGTTAATTTCTGTGGTCTTAAAGTAACCCGCCTTCTTCTTGGTGCCAACCCTTTTGGGGGCTACAGTCATCAAAATGATGAACGGGATCGCGCCATGCGGGAATACAATACCGT
>JAGLCZ010000769.1 GCA_023145975.1 Candidatus Hydrogenedentota bacterium
AAAAAACGCTTGCAAATTACCAATGCCTTGCCATGAAAGGTAATGATAACTTCCGGTTTCCTGCGATACAACGCATTAATAATACTTCGTGCCGCTTTATCCACAGGCAGCACAAGCCAGGAGGGGACAGGATCCTGCTTCCCTGTTAATTTTCCCTGGTCATCAAGAAGACGAAATTCACTCTCGACAAAACCCGGGTTGATGAGCGTAACCGCAATCCCCAGCTCATCCAAATCATGATATATCGCTTCTGCAAGCCCAACGACCGCAAATTTGCTGGCATTATAGGGGGAAGCAGCCGGGGTACCGATCATGCCGGCAACACTGCCAAGAATCCCCAACTGTCCACGCGATTCCTCAAGGTGTGACAACACCGCATAAATAGTATTCAATAATCCGAAAAAATTGGTTTCAAATTGCCGACGATAATCATCAATATCAAGGGACTGCAGGGAACCCGGAACACCAAAACCTGCATTTGCAAGTACGATATCAAGGTGACCATATTTTTTAATGATACCTGACACAGCCGTGTCCAATGATGCGCGATCACAGACATCTGCAACGAATGGTGCTGCCGTCCCCCTCATCGCCTCAATTTCCGCACATACGGCATCAAGCTTATCAGCACGACGCGCCAACAGCGCCACTTGTGCTCCCTCACGCGCAAGCTGACGTGCCGTTTCGGCACCTATACCTGCCGAAGCACCTGTAATCATGACTACTTTGCCGTCAAAACGATGCCTCATATATATGTCTCCCGCCCGTATTATCCTATCGCATCCGACGTATATTCTGCCCTTTCGCAACCAACATCTCTCCCTGAATCGTTGCATCGATGGTCATGGTTTGCCCCATGAATGAGGCAGTAGCAAGTACCTTATCCCCCTGTACATGCCAGGTTGCCGGGATAGCACCCACCAATGGATGAGATGCCGACCCCTGTCCGTTGGCACCAAACTCAACCATAATCACCCCCTGCGGCGAATCTATCTGCCAGGCAGTACCTACCAATGTCTCCTGGGTCAAAGCAGGGCCGGTATCTTTCGCTTGTTTTTTCTTTCCCCCTGCACCCCTCTGCTGCTGCTGGAACTTCGACGCGGATTTTGGAGGCGGCGCATAGGTACCTTCCCAAACCAAAGGCGCCGGTGCCGGAACAGGCTGTGCAGGCGGGGAGGAAATAACAGGGGTTGGAAGAGTGGGTTGTGGGGGCAAAACAACCGTGGAAGCAACTTGCTGCTCGGGTGGTGATTCCTTATTCATCAGGTGCATTACAGGTAATGCCAAAGCTGCTGTCAACCCAACTAGAGCAAGTATTCCCAATATCATTTTTTGATTCATAATAGGATTCCTCCAAAGTTTCTATTCATGTGCCCCATCTGCACATTAACTTTAATATATCCCGGTGATTATAATAAAATCCCTTTGGATATTTATAATCTTATACGTAATTTTACGACGCCGCTGCACCACAACGGTGCAGACACTCATTCTCACAGAACGTTATTGTATAATATAGTTATGATGTGTTGCACATCAAATAAAAATCACTTATAAACTGTCACGAAAATGGCAAAAGGTTTTACTGGAGGACATTCATGAAAATTCATGGCAAAAATTATTCGGCAAAAGAACTACGTAAACGCGTCGGTAATATGGATCAGATTGCCGGGGTACGCACCGTTACGCTGGCGGATGGCAATGAGCATCCAGGTCGTGCAGCAATAATTAAAACAGGTGCAGGGTTGGAAATCACGGTACTGCTTGATCGTGGTCTCGATATCGCTGCAGCAAGTTTTCAAGGGAAAGCCATTGGATGGCGTTCGACTACCGGTGATGCAGCACCTCAATACTACGAAGCAGAAGGACTACGCTGGCTTCGCAGTTATTTTGGCGGACTGGTAACTACCTGCGGCCTAAGCCGTGTAGGCGCACCTGACACAGACAGTGCGAACAATGGGCAGGGACTTCATGGTCGTATCAGTCATACCCCGGCACGGAATATCTGCGTGCAGCAGTATTGGGAGAAAAACAAATACCTACTAAAAGTTACAGGGACCATGCGCGAAACCTCTGTCTTTGGCGAAAATCTAACCCTTACCCGCACCGTCCAAACTGCACTGGGCGAAAAGAAGTTCTGGATTCATGATGTTGTAACTAATGAAGGATTCAGAAAAACTCCCTTGATGCTGCTGTATCACTGTAATATGGGCTGGCCGGTCCTCGATGAAAACTCACAGATCATTGCTCCAAGCCGTATTGTAGCTGCAAGAGATGATCATGCACGGAAGGGGCAGGAACAATGGGATCACATGGAAAAACCCACCCGTAATTATCAGGAGAAATGTTACTATCACGATATGGCACCGGGACAGGATGGAACCGTAACGGTAGCCATGATCAATGACGGCTTCAGCTCAGACACTGGATTTGGCGGCTACGTGAAGTACAATAAGCGCGAACTTCCCCGATTTGTACAATGGAAAATGATGGGGGAACAGGACTACGTATGCGGGTTAGAACCTTGTAACTGTGGAGTTGAAGGTCGCGATATTGACGAAGAAAAAGGACTTCTGGATTACTTATCTCCAGGAGAACAACGAGAATTTCACCTTGAATTTGGTGCCGTCACCACCCGGGAAGAAGTAGAAGCGTTGAAAAAGAATTGCCGTTCCATAAAAACAAAATACGTGAACTCTTACCTCGACTTCGTTACCGGCAAATAAATCCATACTCACTCCGCTATCCAAAAAAATAAAGGGGAGCGAATGGCTCTGAAAAAACACCTGAATCTGATTGATGTCTTTGCCATTGCGGCAGGCACCATGATAAGTTCCGGATTATTTGTACTTCCCGGTATTGCATTTGCACATACAGGTCCTTCCGTTATTCTTTCTTATCTGCTCGCAGGATTACTGATGTTGCCGGCAGCACTTTGCCAATGCGAACTTGCCACGGCAATGCCGCAATCGGGAGGAAGCTACTTTTTTATCGTTCGCAGCATGGGACCTTTTGCCGGCGTTTTTACCGGTCTTTCAGACTGGGTCTCGGTCAGCCTGAAAGGGGCATTTGCACTGGTAGGCGTTGGAACCCTCGTAAAAGTAGCCTTCCCTGATGTGGACGAATGGACTATAAAAGCGCTGGCAATCATTGCCTGCACAGCATTTACAGCTATCAATCTCATTTCGATCAAGGGACTGGAGCACTTCCAGAACATAATGATATTCGGCTTGCTTGCCATACTGGCGTGGTATGTCTCTCTGGGTATATTCCAAGTCAGTCCTGTCCACTTCACGCCATTTTTGCCCCATGGGTGGGGTTCTATGTTTGCAGTAATCGGCATGGTCTTTGTGTCATACGGCGGTCTGACCAAGGTCGCTAATGTATCCGGCGAAGTACGCAATCCAGGGCGCAATATTCCTTTGGGTATTTTTCTCGCATTTCTTGTTGTCAATATATTTTATATACTGGTAGTTTTTGTAACCGTAGGCGTAACATCGCCGGACCAGCTTTCACAGAGTCTGAAACCCATTGCCCTGGGAGCACGTCTGGCTATCGGTGCCCCGGGGTTTTATGCAATTCAATGTGCTGCCATGTTTGCCTTTGTAACGACAGCCCTTTCCAGCCTTATGTCGGCGGCGCGTTCCCCCATGGCCATGAGTAGAGACGGACTTCTTCCTGCGGCAATCGGACTCACAAGCCAACGCTTCCATACGCCGTACATCTCAATACTGATTACGGGATTCCTGGTCGCTCTCAGTATCGCCTTTCTTTCCATTGCCGACCTGGTAGAAGCCGCATCTGCTTCCCTGCTGGTAGTATTTATGCTCATCAATCTTTCAGTCGTCATCATGCGGCATAGCGGCATTAAAAATTACCGTCCCACTTTTCACGTACCTTTCACGCCCTGGCTGCAATTGATAACCGTTGTCATCTACAGCATTATTCTGGTACAAATGGGACACATCCCCTTGCTGATGACTGCCACACTCATCCTGGTTTCGTTGTTATGGTACCTCGGCTATGTACACTCCCGTATTGACCGCGAATACGCTTTCATACACATGGCGCAACGCATGATCTCCCGGGAATTTTTTGGACGGGGTCTTGAAGATGAACTCAAACATATTGCTCTGGAACGGGATGAGGTAGAACTGGATTATTTTGATTCCATTGTCAAAGAATGCGATATTCTTGATATTAAAGAGCAAATGGATCGGAATGATTTTCTGCAGCTGCTCGTAAAATCCGTAGCAGCAAAAATCAATATGCAGGAAAGCCAGTTACTACGCAAGTTTATGGCACGGGAAGGGGAATCCAGCACCGTATTAAAACCCGGCCTCGCAGTACCCCATATTGTAGTGGATGGCGAACACCTGTTTGACATAGTGCTGGTACGTTGCGCCAAGGGGATCGTTTTTCCGGGACAGGAAAAACCCGTTACCGCCGCCTTCGTACTTTTCGGAACACGGGACGAGCGGAATTTTCATCTGAAAGCACTTATGGCCATTGCCCATATTGTCGAAGAAGACGGCTTTAATAAGCGTTGGAAAAATGCACGCAATAAAGAAGAACTGCGCGATATTATACTGTTGTCAAAAAGGGCAAGAACCGCAAAACTCGATGATTAAAGTTCCCTGCTATTATCCTTCTGCAGGGTCAATTCCCAACTCGCACAGTAAGGTTCCTGTTGCTAACTGAAAATCTATCAGTGCTTTTTCGTACGCAATACGCGCCTGTAATTTCTGTACCTGAGCAGCGGTAAGATCTTCCTGTACGAGAAGTACCTGGTAGCTGGTAGTCGTTCCCAACTGCAGCCGTTTTTCTTCTGCAGATACATTCGCTTCCTGCAGACGCACCGTTTGGCGGGTGCTTTCCATTAACACTTTATTGGTCATTACGCTGCGCCCCGCATAATGAACCCCCATCATAAGCGCCATTTCCGTCTTCTTGCGCCGTTCCTCTGCCTGACGCACATTCAATCGTGCCCGCTGCTGTGCCCCATGTGCCGATCTGTTGTTGATGACCAGAGAACCTTGTATCCCAATGGCGTAGGTACGATCCTGTTCGCTTGCTATCCCGGAGATAGTCGATGCCAGACGTCGATCCCGTCCGCCGCGCATGTAGGAAACGACAACATCCAATTGAGGCAGCATCTCATTCCGCGCCCGCTGTTCATCCAATTCTGCGTTGGCTATTTCCAAATCGGTCATCCGCATTTCAGGACGACTCTTCAATGCAGTCTCTACGCCTGTCTCAATACGTTCCGTCATCATATCCATATCAAAAGTCTGATCTGTCTCCAGATTCGGGCGATCTGTCGGAATAATTACAACACTGGAAAAAAGCCCCTCGTCCTGAAGATTTAAAGCAAGTTTTAATATATCGCCTGCATCATGTACACGTGCATACGCAGCAATGAGTTCTGATTGGCGCATCGCCACCCCTGCCTTTGCCTGAAGTACGTCCAAATCGGCTGCAGTACCAATATCACGACGTTTTCCATTTATCTTTAATAACCGTTCTGCGTTACGCAGTGCCCCTTCCTGAACACGCGCCGCTTCAGAAGCGCCTGCCAAATCCCAGTATGATTTAATGGTATCGGCAATTTTATTCAAAATGGTCAATTCCAACTGTGCCTCGGAAATAGCGCGCAGGTTATCTGCAGCGCGAATACGGATGGTATTGGCAGCTATCCCGAATCCCCGCACGAGGGGCTGGGTCAAGGTAAAACCAAGCTGCCCGCCATACTCACCCTGAAAATCATCGAAGGTAGATTCCTCAAAATTCATATTGAACTGGACAGCGTAACGGGTTCCTGTTTTGAGTTTCCCCCCCAGGGTCGTTTCTGTAACCGTGCCCGCAGAATCCATAGATGAAAATCCTGCATAACGCCGCATTCGCTGGTCGAGAGACATAGACGAATTTGTATAGTTGATGTTCTGCTGGAGCACGGGATCAAACTCGCCGTGAGCGGCAAGTTTCTCTGCGCCCGCCTTCTCCGGTTCATACCCTGCGATAACAATATCCGGGTTGTTGGCAAGAGCAATATGAATAGCTTCCTCAAGAGTCAAACGCAGTGTCTTTCCTGCCGGGGAATGCGTTGCCGCTGCGCGCAATGAGGAAAGATCTATGAGGTCCGCAGAAATAGCGGCACGTAACTGTGCCCCCGCAGGTGCCTCTGCCACTTCCTCTGCACTATCAATAAGTAGATCTTGCGCACAAACCGAAACCGCCGATAAAACCAGTAACGCAACGATAAATCCAGTCCATAAGACTCGCATAATACACTCCTGCCCGGTTCGTGTTAAATAGGTCATAGCATATAAATCTCAGCAAAGTATAACAAAAAAGAACCCAAAGACCAGCCTCTGTGCATCCGCCACAGACAGGAGAGTCTTTGAGTTCCTGATTCGACAGTAACTATTTTCAATAAATGGAAATACGCTGAACCAATGGGGATAAAATGCGATGCGCCCTATTGCGGCAGCATACCCCCCTGTAGATTCTGGGGATCAATACCAGCCTGCTGCATGGCCTGTGCTTGCGCTTGCTGCATCCGCGCAGCAAAAAGACGTTGAAGCTCTGAAGCCGTTTCATCTAAGACTGAGGCTTCACCGGGAACAAGATTTCCCCGGGTCTTTTCTCGCAGCATGAGAATAAGGTCAATGGCTTCTTTCGCCTGCTCCAGATTAACGTTAACAGGCTCCTGCCCGCCCTGTGCACCCAGCAAGCCGAGGCAATACATTGCCTGCGTAGCCAACATATTCACTAAGCCTTCAAACATAGGATTCACATCGCCTTTTGGAGCCGAATCATCGGGCGCAGAAGGCGCGGGTTCTGCTGCCGG
This sequence comes from Candidatus Hydrogenedentota bacterium, assembly GCA_023145975.1. Lineage (GTDB taxonomy): Bacteria > Hydrogenedentota > Hydrogenedentia > Hydrogenedentales > CAITNO01 > SLFT01. The sequence continues at coordinate 6,851 of JAGLCZ010000769.1, forward strand.
CGAAGGAACGGTATCCGAAGGCGGAGGAACAGGGTCGGAAGGAGCAGGTGCCGCAGCCGGATCCGGAGAGGGAGCAGCCGGTTCAGCTGTCGCTGCTTCCGCTGCTGCTTTCAGGCGTGCCTCTTCCTTCTCGCGTTGGATACGCGCTTTCCAATCTTCATCTACAACTTTTCTGATCTTTATTTCCGACATGAACTATCACCTTTACGTACTAAACTGTGACCATGCAGGACGCACATAGACGACACCCTGCATAGCAATGCCAGACGTGCCAATCATACCCGGAATTATTTGTTCTTGTGGCGATTCTGCCTTGAACGTTTTTTCCGTTTGTGCTTATTTATTTTCGTCTTGCGAACTTTTCTACCACCAGCCACGGGCTGATCCTCCTGGTTACTGCGATTATACGCTATTCATTTCTATGCCTGCACCTGCGTCCTGCTATTTCAACCACGCAGCACAAGGCAAGGCATACACTACAATTTCATCTTCACTAAAATACAATGCAATTTCACGGGCTGCCGTCTCTAACGAGTCCGACGCGTGAACCAAATTATTCTGATTACTCAATCCAAGATCGCCGCGAATCGTACCCCCTGCTGCATCAAGGCAATTCGTGGCACCGTTCATTTTGCGCACCTGCGCTACGGCATCACGACCTTCCAAAACCAACTGCACCACGGGACCGGATGTAATAAAGGCAACTAATTCTTCAAAAAACGGTTTGCCTTTATGCTCACCATAATGCTTGTGTGCCTGATCAACAGACAACTGCTGCATCTTCAGGGCAACGAGTTTAAGACCCCGTCGTTCAAAACGGCGAAGACACTCGCCCACAAGACTACGCCCAACACCGTCAGGCTTTACCATTACGAATGTACGTTCCATCTCTACGGCTCCTTCCGCTCCTGCAACATTATGCAGCCACAACCAAATACACAGACACCCTCATACTCCGAAAGAAAGTAAGGATTAGAAGGAGGACACACGGGCTACAACGTCACAAAGTGGAGCGTAAGTGTAGCAAATTTAGCCTATAAAGTGCAATGTTTACTCCTCACTCGAAATACAGTACTGCAATTCTTGCATTTTTCATTGGCAAAACGTAAGATAACAATGCCCTGAAAACTCCCGTCCCGCATAAAGGAACCGAAAATATGGAACACTCTCTTGGTATCGGATTCATTAGTTTCGCACACGGACATACCCACGCCTACGCAGCTGTCATGCAGAGCTATAAGGATGTCCGACTGCTGGGTGCGTGGGATCCGGATAAAAATCGGGCGCAAACTATTTGCGATCCCATGGGCATACACGTATATACAACGATGGAAGAACTACTTGCCAATCCCGAAATAGATGCCGTTATTATCGGCAGCGAGACCTGCTGTCACGAAGAGCACGCCGTAGCCGCAGCAGAAGCAGG
>JAGLCZ010000077.1 GCA_023145975.1 Candidatus Hydrogenedentota bacterium
TGGAAGAAGGATTGGAAAGGGCGTTGGAAGAGCAGCGTCCTGTACTTATTGATTTCTGGGCTACCTGGTGTAAGAATTGTTCGGTTATGAATCGTAATACCTTGCAGGACGAGGAAGTATTATCGCGATTGGAAGACTATATTAAGATTAAATATCAGGCGGAAGTGCTGGGCGAATCTCCTGCGAAGGATGCCGTAGAGTATTTTCAGATTTTGGGGTTACCCGCATTTATTATTCTTGAGCCGAAGGAGTAAACTTATATACAGTTACCTGTTACAGATTGTTTATGAACATTTTCTTACGGTTGCGGGGTTCCTGTTGGCATTGCTGCTGGCGGCACGGGTGCTTCAGGAAAAGCGACAGCCCGGAAGCACACTGGCATGGCTGCTTGCCATTGTTTTGATTCCTTATTTAGGGGTGCCTTTGTATCTGGTGTTTGGCGGGCGCAAGATGAACCAGTTTATACGCAGCAAGGGGAAACTATACGATCAGGAGAATTTAGATGAAGGGGGTGAATCGAAGCTTGCAGCGGCGGCACGTATTGTAATTGCAGCGGGTATGCCGCCGCCCCGAGCCGGTAATCATGTCGTGCAGCATCATAACGGTGAAACAGCTTTTCATGCATTGATGGCATTGTGTGAATCAGCGCAGGAATGTATTCATGTATCCACGTTTATTCTGGGACGGGATGAAACGGGGCGCGCTGTAATTGAAATGCTTGCGCGGAAGGCCCGTGAAGGGGTGCAGGTACGGTTGCTTTTGGATGGCTTGGGATGTTTGTGGGCAGGGGGTCGTTTTACAAAACCACTACGTGATGCGGGAGGGCAGGTAGGACGTTTTTTGCCGGTACTTCCTTTGCAGTGGCGGTGGTCTGCAAATCTCCGTAATCACCGCAAGATCGTTGTTGTCGATCATTGTGCCGCTATGGTGGGAGGTATGAATCTGGCGACATCGTTTATGGGAGCCACTCCGAAGCGTCGGCGTTTTGTGGATTCCACTGCTTTTCTTTGCGGATCTGCTGTCGCCGATATTGAAGATGTATTTTTTCATGACTGGAATTATGCTGTCGATGAACGTATGACTTCTTGCGGCGAGGCTTCTCCTGCTGACCGTATCGAAACATTTATCCAGGCAATTTCCTTGCCGTCACCGGAGGTTTCACCGGCTTCTGCGTCGTTGGTACAAGTGGTGCCGAGTGGACCGGATGTGGAGGAAGATACCTTTCACGATGCGCTCATTACCGCTATTATGGAGGCGCAGGAACGGATATGGTTAGTAACGCCTTACTTTGTTCCAGACGAATCGCTGGTGAAGATGCTGGCACTCAAGGCGCGTACCGGGTGTGATGTTTGTGTGCTGCTGCCATTGCGTTCAAACCATCCTACAGCGGATCTGGCACGGGGATCGGTGTTACGACAGATTACTGCTGCCGGAGGGACGGTCTATGCGTATCCGGGAAATATGGTTCATGCAAAATTGATGGTATTTGATGAAACCATGGCTATAACCGGTTCGCCCAACCTCGATATGCGCAGCATTTACCTGAACTTCGAGATAGCGTTGTTTCATTACAGTCAGCAGGAAATAGCATATTGCGCTGAATGGATTCGCACGCTGCAGAATGCTTCCCACATGATTAGACCGGAGGGGGTGAGCAAGAGTCGCGCCTGGGCGGAAAGTTTTTGTCGGCTTATCTCTCCGCTATTGTGATTAACGACAATCTGTGTGAACATACAGGTCTGCTTCTACATTGGTTTTGTGATAAATAGATGCGGTGTGCTTGAATCGTTCGCGTACTGCATGGCACAATATCAGGTAGAGTGTTGTGTTTCTTTCCCTCATTTATGTACCCAAGGTAACCACTATGAATCCTTATAACGCTTCCAATTTTAATATGACTGCATCCGAATCCCCGTGTGGCGGCGAAGAGCCGAACAAAGAATCTCCTTTGAGCGGGATGCTTCTGAAATCGCGGGTGGTGATGGTATCCGGTGAAGTGAACCCGGAACTTACAGCGGATGTTGTGGCACGGTTATTGGTACTGGATGGTCAGTCGCATGATCCCATTCGGATTATGGTTTCATCCCCCGGCGGGCATGTGGACTCGGGATATGCTATACACGATATGATGCGCTTTATTGCTTCACCTGTGGTTGCTGTGGGTGTGGGTTGGGTGGCAAGTATTGCTGTTCCCATATTGCTTGGTGCAGAAAAGGGTAAGCGTTTTTCGCTTCCGAATACGCGGTTTTTGCTGCATCAGCCCAGTGGCGGTGCCGGCGGACAGGCTGCAGATATACGGATTGAGGCGCAGGAAATCCTGAAAATACGCAAGCGTATCAATGGGCTTCTTGCTGCGGAAACCGGTCAATCGGAAGAAAAAGTGACGTGTGACAGTGACCGTAATTTTTGGATGAGTGCGGAAGAAGCATTAGAATATGGGTTGATTAATAAGATTATTTCCAACATTGAAGAGTTGGACTAAGGGCAGCATTTTTTATTTTACAGGTTGTTTTTTCACACGCCATGTTGTACGGGAGATAATGTCATGCGTGTATTGATAAGTGGTGCCACTGGTTTGATCGGCACTGCGTTGACATCACAGTTAGAATCGGAAGAGATGGATGTGACGCAGTTGACGCGGCAGCAGGTAGACGACGAAGATACCCACCGCGTTTATTGGCATCCGGAATCGGGAACCCTTGATGCAGAACAGGTAGAGGGATTTCGGGCAGTAGTGCATTTGGCAGGAGAGAATATTTCCGATGCGAAATGGACAGAAGATAAAAAACGACGAATTTTGAGTAGTCGGGTGAGCAGTACCACCCTTTTGTGTCGTGTACTTGCAAACCTCAAAAAAAAACCGAAAACATTGATTTGTGCGTCGGCAGTTGGCTATTACGGAGGTCGGGGGGATGAAGAGCTGACCGAATCTGCAGAGCCGGGCAAAGGATTTTTGGCGGAGGTGTGTCAGGCGTGGGAACAGGCGGTACTGCCTGCAACGGAAGCGGGTATTCGCGTGACTTTTCTGCGGATGGGTGTGGTATTGAGTGCGCACGGTGGTGCATTACAACGTATGCTGCCCCCTTTTCGTCTGGGATTGGGTGGACCCGTAGGCGGTGGAATGCAGCAGATGAGTTGGATAACACTGGATGATTTGACTCGTGCCATTTTGTATTGTATAAAAAACAGGCGTATGACGGGTGTCGTTAATGCGGTGACGCCGCATCCTGTACGAAACCGGAAATTTGCACAGGAGCTGGGTAAAGCGGTGGGGAAACCGGCTGTAATACCGGTGCCTGCATTTGCGATTAATCTGGCGTGGGGAGAGATGGGACGCGAACTGCTGCTGAGCAGTACCCATGCGGTGCCGGAACGTCTTACGCAGTCCGGGTTTGAATGGCATTATCCGGAAATAGAGGATGCATTACGTGCCTGTATCGAGGGAGAAACGTGATGAGCAGCAGGTGTTTATTTACGTAGTTCCAGTTTGTCCTGACGGAGCGCGCGGTCGAGATATTCACGCGCTTTGTCTGTGGAGGGAACAAAGGGGTTGACGGCAAGTGCCTGTAACGCATGATCGTAGGATTTATGGCGGACGGCTTCAATAACGAGTCGGTCGCTTTCCTTGACAGCGCAATAAAAACCCTTGAGAAATCGGGGGAGTAATCCTATTTTAGCGGCTTTGAAATCTTTCTTGCCAATTGTTACGGGGATTTCTACACTGCACTTATCCGGCAGGTCGGTGATGGCTCCCTGATTCTGAACGCACAGTACCATGGAAGTGGATTTGGAACTTTCCAGGGCTTTCAGCAGCGGAATCAGCGTGTATTCGTACCATAGGGGGTTCCGTTGTTGGGTAAGGGTTGGCACAGAGTTTAATGTGTCATTGGCATATAAGTGCAGGATACGTTTTTCTGTATCATGGAGTAACTGTGAACGAAACCGGGCGCAGGACTGCTGGTATTTCAGTGCCTCACTGCGTCGGAAATATAGACCGGCATGACGCGTCGGGATCATGTGAAATAGGGAAATAAGGGAGCGATCGTATTCATCATCATCAGAAGTCTCGATCAAGTCCAGTACTTTTCGCATACGACTTTTACCATTTACTTTCATATCCTGGATCCACCCAAGATCATGCAGGCCGAGGTAATTGGTTTGAACCTCATTAGGCGTTCTCCCAAGCAGCGTGCTTACCTTTCGGATGTAAACACCGGGTAGATTATTGACGCCCATAACTTTCAGCGGGGTGATGCGGTTTAATGCCTCAACGATGATGCCTACGGGATTTGTCAGGTTTATTATAACTGCGTCGGGATTGACTCTTTCAATGGTATGGGCAAAATTCAGTACCACGGGAAGGGTGCGCAGCGCATTGATTACAGCACCTGCCCCGATACTGTCACTGCCAATCATGTCCAGTTGGGGCGGCGTCATCTCATCGCGTATCCGCGCTTTCATGCCGCCTACACGCACATGATTGATGATATAGGAAGCGTCCCGGACTGCGGTTTCCACATCTGTTTCCGGGATTATTTTTGTAGCATGACCATTTTTATCTACCAGTCGCTGGCAAAAAGCACTCACTGAATCCAGCTTTCGCCCCGGCTTGCCCAACAGTACCAGTTCACGTATTATAATATTATGGGCAAGGGCCGTAGAAACAAACTCCGGAATATAAACGCTGCTTCCCCCGAGTATTGTTATCCTGTCAATCATCGCAATCCCTTCATGTACAGGGTATATAACCTTCGGTGTATTTACTACATGAGAAAAATGTATCAGAACGAAATTCTCTATTGTAGAACCTATACCCATGTACGGTTATTAATGCTACGCTATTCAGGCTACTTCTTTTATTGGGTAAAAGTCAAATATAGGTTTGTTTTCTGTACGCGCATGTATGATATTATAATAAGCTGAAGTAAGATGGGTGGGAAATAAACGGCATTTCAGTCTGGAAGGAATAATAATGAGTACCCCTTTGTCGATATTTAGTTTGGAAGGGAAAACTGCGGTAGTTACCGGCGGCGGCGGTGTATTAGGCGGTGCTATGGCTGAAGGGCTTGCCGGTGCAGGCGCAGCAGTGGCAGTGTGTGATGTGCGTCGGGAACTGGCCGATGCATGTGCACAGCGTATTGTAGAAAAAGGCGGTAAGGCCAAAGGTTATTTTCTGGATGTATTTCAGGCGGAAACCATCAAAACGTGTGCCGATGCGGTAGTTCAGGATTTTGGCGGAATAGATATTCTTATCAATGCAGTAGGCGGCAATATGAAAGGGGCAACGACCAGTGCCGACCAGAGTTTTTTTGATCTGCCGGCAGAGGCGCTGCGTACCGTTTTTGACTTGAATTTAGTGGGCGGTGCAGTGGTGCCGACGCAGATATTTGCCAAGGCGATGATTGATAATCCCGAAGGCGGTTCTATTATTAATATTTCTTCCATGAATGCTTTTCGGCCCCTCACCCGTATTCCGGGATATAGTGCCGCCAAGGCGGCAGTCAGTAATTTTACACAATGGTTGTCTGTGCATTTTGCTCAGGAATACAATTCAAAGCTGCGGGTAAATGCGATTGCACCGGGTTTTTTCCTTACGGAACAGAACCGTTTTCTATTGACAGATAAGGAAACGGGAGCTCCAACTGATCGGGGTAAAACAATTATTTCGCACACGCCGCAGGGGCGCTATGGTGATCCCGAAGATTTGGTGGGTGCCACTATCTGGTTGGCCAGTGATGCGGCGCGCTTTGTTACAGGTATTGTATTACCGGTGGATGGCGGTTTTTCGGCTTTTTCCGGTGTCTAAGGTATTCGATCCCCAAGACATGATACAATAATTACGACAGAACAGATTGTAAATTATCTGGTATTTATTTGCAGGAGAGATTGAGTAATGACAGATGCAGTAGAACGGTTGAAAGCGCATACCCCTAACCATGAATTTCTGGTTGCCATTGATAGTGATGGGTGCGCTTTTGATACGATGGAGCTCAAGCACAAGGAGTGTTTTATTCCGAATATTATTAAATATTGGGATATGCAGCCGGTTTCTAAATATACGCGTGCAGCAGCCGAGTTTGTCAATTTATACTCCAAATGGCGTGGTATTAACCGTTTTCCGGCTTTAATTAAAACGATGGAACTGCTTGCAGAGTGGGATGCGGTGCAGGCACGAAAGTTTGAATTGCCTGAAACGCCGAATTTGTGTCGTTGGATTGCTGAAGAAACAAAACTTGGAAATCCTGCCCTGGAAGCATGGTGCGCTGTACATAGTGCCGATGAGGCACCGGATATGCACCGTGCTTTGGCGTGGAGCCTTGCAGTTAACGACAGTGTGGCGGATATTGTGCAGGGCGGTCTGCCCCCATTTCCCTATGTGCGTGAATGCCTTGATGCAGCACAGGAGAAGGCCGATCTTATGGTGTGTTCTCAAACGCCCTGTGAAGCACTGATCCGCGAATGGGAAGAGCAGGGATTGGATACGTATGTTTTTGCAGTTAACGGTCAGGAAGTAGGCACAAAATCGGAGCATATACGATTTGCTGCTGAGGGTCGTTATGAAAATACAAAGATATTGATGATCGGTGATGCCTCAGGGGACTTGAAGGCGGCAAGAGCCAATGATGCGTTATTTTTTCCCATTAACCCCGGGGAAGAGGAATGTTCTTGGCAGCGTCTGTTTGAAGAAGGCTTGGACCGATTTTTTTCCGGTACGTTTGCAGGCGACTATGAAGGCGGGTTAATAAAGGAATTTGAAACCTTTTTGCCGGAAACGCCGTCTTGGTAAAAGTATGGGTGTATGTAAAGAGTATTGTGTTTTTTATGGTGCGGGCGTTCTATAGGATCGTTGAGAATAAGGTGGTGGCAAATTACGATGTGTTTGTCGTTGGCGATGGTGGCGATGTTAGTTGAGTTGGTAACTACATAAGGAGAGTGCCGTACCATGTTATCTAAACAAAAGCTGGGAGTACCCCGTAAAAAAACGTTGTCTCGCGGTATTGCAGAAATATTGACTCGTCGAATTACTTCCGGTCAATATGCAGTCGGGACAAAAATGCCCACGGAACGCCTGTTGTCCCTTGAATTTAAGGTTAATCGTCATGCCGTGCGTGAAGCCCTGAAACGACTTGAGGCTATTGGTCTTATTCGGATAAAACACGGGGCAGGTATTTTCATTGAGCGCGTTAATTTTACCGCAGGTATTGAGATATTTGATACCTTACTCACCAATGAAGACGGCACCATAAACCAGGAATTTTTACGGGATGTACTCGAGTTTCGTCGCCAGATGGTCATGACGATTATCCGGATAGCTGTACAGCGGCGCAAAGCGCGGGAATTGGGAAAGATATGCCGTTACATAGACGATCTGATATTTTCTCAGGGGAAGTACAAGTCAGATGAAGAAGCGCGTATTACATTAGATCTTTTCGAAGCTATTACTGTTGCGACGCATAATGATGTCTATTTGCTGGTTCATAATACCTTGAGCCGCATTTTCTGGCATATTCGAAATACATTTAATCTGGCACCCTTTTATAGTTTGGGTGATGTGGATATGATGAAAAAACTTCGGGATGCTTTTGAGTTTACAAATGCCGAGGATGCAGAAGAGGTGGTTTCACAGTATCTGACGGCTATGGAAAACTCGCTCGTGAAACATATACCGTCGCAGGGTATAACCAGTAAGTAATAAATATCAGGAACGGTGTATGGGAAACAGTCGTGATATTTGTGTGACGGGGGCGCGTTTGTTTTTTTTGCCGGTTGAGACGCGTGTTCCCCTAAAATTCGGAGTGGAAACGCTGCGCAGTGTTACCTGTGCACGGGTTGCGGTTGAAGTGCGTGGTACAGCGGGTAAGACTGCTGTTGGCTGGGGGGAGACACCGCTTAGTGTTCAGTGGGTGTGGCCGGGGGTTTTGCCGTATGAAGAGCGGCATGAAGTCTTAAAGGCGTTTTGTGTGCAGTTAACCGCTGCTTACGTCCGTTTTGAATGTTCTGGTCATCCCATGGAAATAGGGTATGCCTTTCTGGAATCGCAACTCCCCGACTTGCTGCAGCAATTCAATCTCACACGAAGCGGGCGGGAGATACCGTGGTTAGCGGCGTTGGTCTGCTGTGCCTCCTTTGATATTGCCCTTCATGATGCGTATGGGATGCTGCACGAGTGTCCCGTATATGATACTTATAACGGGGAATGGATGAATGCGGATCTTGCTGCATTTATTACTTCGGCTGCCGATGCCGCTATTTCTTTTGAGGGGCGTTTCCCGGCGGATTATATAGATTCGCCTCATTTATTATCGTTGCCGGCATGGCATCTGGTGGGCGGGTTGGATAAACTGGAAGAGGAGGAGCGGGACGGGACGGATCCGAAGGACGGGTATCCCGTATTTTTGCGGGAGTGGATTCGCAGGGATAAACTTTTTTGTCTTAAAGTAAAGCTGCGCGGGAATGATATGGACTGGGATTATTCCCGTCTGGTGACGGTGGGGCGTATTGCTGTTGAAGAAGGTGTGCTGTACTTGACTGCCGATTTTAATTGTACCGTTACCGATCCGGAGTATGTCGTTGTAATACTTGACCGCTTATTGGTTGATGAGCCGCGTTTGTATGGCATGATACTGTATGTGGAGCAGCCCTTTCCGTATGATCTGGATCAGTATCAGATTGATGTTCATTGTGTGTCCGCCAGAAAACCCTTGTTTATGGATGAGAGTGCACACGATTGGCGTATGATTATGCGCGGCAGGGAGTTGGGGTGGACTGGTGTTGCGTTGAAAACCTGTAAAACACAGACGGGCGCGTTGTTAAGTCTGTGTTGGGCAAAGGCGCATGGGATGACGCTTATGGTACAGGATTTAACTAATCCCATGCTTGCACAAATTCCCCATGTGTTGTTGGCGGCACACGGGGGAACCATTATGGGAGTGGAAACGAATGCCATGCAGTTTTATCCAGAGGCCAGCAGCCGGGAAGCGTTGGTACATCCAGGGTTATATCAGCGACGATCTGGTAGGGTGGATTTGTCTTCTATTAGGGGAAATGGCTTTGGGTATCAAGTGGCGAATATTGAAAGACCTCTTCCTGAGGCAGCCTGTATAATAGAGTAGAATCGCAATATTTTTTAATAATAATGCGATAATACATCGTTTTTCGTAGTAAAGCAGGTTTTCCCATATTTTTTTTGCCACACGGGAAGAAAAAGGGGATGAAAAGTGTTCATACTATTGTAAAAGGGAGAAGTGGATTTACGGGATTCCTAAAAGGTGTTTTTTTTGTTATATATATATAACAGTATGTATGTAATCACGATTAAGGAGAATATATTGTGACGGCAACAGGTCGAGAGTTATTTGGACTGCCACAGAAATTTAAACGTAAGGTCCGGGAATGCGTCAAAGAAGGGGAAAAGAAAAAAGAACCTGAGGTATCTTTCCTGTGGGCATGTGTGGGCGACGGGAAGCTTAAGGCGACTGCCGGGGAGCAAAAGGCGGAGCAGCAGTCCCTGTCCCAACAGGAATGGCTTACCGTGGTGGATGAGGCCGCGTCGTTGGGGGCGGACTGGTTTGTCTTGTCTTTTATGGTGTCGTTGTCAAGCTGTGATGATATTTGGGAAGTTTGTAAATGGGCACAGGATACGCATGGGATGATGGTGGGGCTGCATGTGAAGACCGAAAAATTAACGCGTAGGGACGTAGATAAAATTAAATTATTGGATTTAAAGCAAACGCGGGTACTTGCCCGTGATGGTGCGTTAAGTCGGGTGAAGTTGAAGGAAGACGAGAAAAAAGAGTTGATAATATGGCGTGCAAATCCTCAGGAAGAGGGTGTGCCTCCTAATTGCCAGGGACCTACACGTATGATCTTTGTGAATGCGCAAGGCGTGTTGTATACCTGTGGTCTGGTTGAAGGAGATGCGGATTATCATATGGGGCATATTTTGGATAAAAAACTAAAGGGCGTCATGGCGGATGCGAATTTGCCGCACCACGTACATGAAGAGATTCATTATGTTACACCGGAATGTGACGCCTGTCCCGCGCTTATTGCCAACTACTTCAAAAAAAATAAATAGGGGTATATTGGGGGAACAATATTACAGGAGATGTTGCCGAGTCTGTCAGTCTGTAGCTGTACTTGTGATTTCATTGGTCCTTGATGATCCAGAACAGGTCTTCTTCCAAAACCCAATTTCATAGCGGCAGAAGATTCTAACGGTTCATTCGGTAGGAGCAAAGTTGCGTGTTTGTCCGATTGGGTATCGGTTGTGCTGTGGTTTTCCTGCCGGTGTACTCCCCTCCCCCCTTTATCTCCTATCTTATTCTGATGTGTTCTCAAGGCTAATCTGGATACCCGCCAAAATACTTTATTAGGTTGTCTTCATTCGGACGCGGCAATTTCTTCTCCCCCTGCTGCTAAAATTCTAATGCTGCACGCCATTTCAGTTCTGATGAGACGAAGTGCGAGTTACATAAAATACGGTCATCCATGAGCGAACATGCAATTACCTCCTGTGTATTCGTGGATTCCGGTATTCTCACATCTCCTGCGTCGATGGGAGAAACCGGGATGAC
>JAGLCZ010000770.1 GCA_023145975.1 Candidatus Hydrogenedentota bacterium
GAGCAATTTGCGCAACTTGTCAATACATTTGATTCACAAATTGCGCAGCGCACCGCATTGGAAACGCTGCTGATTCGCATCTCCCAGGTAGATGTTGAAATATCCCTGGATACGGTCATGGAAAAGCTCATTTTACTGGGCAAAGGAGGGATTGGTGCCAGGGGGGATACTGCTTCGGCAGTGTCTACGCCGCCAAACCCTCACTAAACCGGCCGGTTGAAACAGCGCCAGCGGTTCCGGTTTCACACAGGCGCATACACTTTGGGGGTACACAGCAAGAAGTACACTGGCGTACGCTGGTACAAAAGGCAAGCGACACCCATGCGAATATGGGTATCGCGCTGGGGCGTGCCCGTCCTGTAAATTTGGATGATACAGGCACCCTCACTATTGAATTCGAACCAGGCGCAAGCAACGCTTTTTCTTTTTTTCAATCCCCTGAAAATATGAATGCCCTACAGGAAATATTGCAGGAAGAGACGGATAATATCCTGAAGGCACGCGTTCAAAAGGTACAAGAGCGGAAACCGGTTCCACCGCCCTCCCCTGCCGCACAGTATGATATGGCTGACGCAAAACCTGCCGCCGCCGGAAATTACAATAGCCTTCTGAAAGAATCCTGCATCGCTCTGGTAGTAGATGAATTCAAAGGCACGATCGTTACTGTGCAGGAAACTCAAGCGGATCAAAAAAATAACTGAAAATCTATTCCAGGGAACAGCCTGGGCTAACATAATCGAAAGATATTTCTTATGCAATCGTTATCGGGTCGTTTTGGGTTTCTCGGATATGGAAATATGGGTGGAGCAATCGTATCCGGGTTGTTAACACAACAGACATTACAGGCGGAACAAATTTTTGTATACGATCCCGCTGCAGAACGCATGGTCGCCGCAAAAGAATGCGGCATTCATTGTGCAGCAACCCCGCAAGCACTCATTGCTGCCTGCGATACTCTGGTACTCGCAGTAAAACCACAGGCTCTGGATGACGCACTCGCCCCTGTTATAGACAAAATTCCTGCTGGAATCCGCGTCATCTCTATTATGGCAGGTATTTCTATCACCGCCCTGCAATCACGCTTTGGCAAGGAAGCACGCATCATTCGGGTGATGCCCAATACACCGGCACTGGTAGGTGCAGGTGCGGCTGCTCTTGCCTGCAGCGACGCATGTTCTGAAGCAGATGCCGCCGACGGCTGTGCTGTTTTCGAAGCCGTAGGTACAGCTGAAATTGTTCCGGAATCACATATAGACGCCGTCACTGCACTCAGCGGCAGTGGTCCCGCCTATTTCTTTTATCTCGTGGAATGTCTGGTAGCCGCCGCTGTTGCTGAGGGACTCCCTGAGGAAACGGCACAACGATTAGCCGGGCAAACCCTGATGGGTGCAGGACAATTACTGGTCTCCTCCGGAAAACGCCCGGA
>JAGLCZ010000771.1 GCA_023145975.1 Candidatus Hydrogenedentota bacterium
TATCCGGCGGCGAGAAGCAGCGTATTGCACTTATTGCCGCATTGCTTCTGCATCGTCCCCTGCTGCTGCTGGACGAGGCGGCTTCTGCACTGGACAACACCACGAAACAAGGAGTGCGGGAATACCTTCGAAACCGCAAGGATCTGACCATACTTTCCGTATCCCATGATATTCGTGATTTTTCCCTATCCGACAGCGTGATAGATATTACTCAACTCAAAAATGGGGCATCGCCATGACCGTATCCGATATTAGTTATGGGCAATTGGCGGCGGGGTATATATTGCTCCTGTTTCCCCTCACAATATTTCTCTGGTACGGGGTAGCATTAATCAGCGACACGATCATCAGCATGTTCCGTATGACCGTACAACTGCTTTTTGTGGGCTTTTACCTGCACGTTGTTTTTCAGTGGAACAATCCCTGGATCAACTTCCTTTGGATTGCAGTCATGGTGATTGTGGCTGATGCTTCTATTATCCGCAGCTGCGGACTGCGTCTCAGGCGTTTTGCCCTCCCGCTGGCTGCTGCATTATTTCTCGGGGTTCTGATTCCTCTCCTGCTTTTCCTTCTGGTTATCATCCGCCCCGACCCGGTTCTCGATGCACGTTATATCATCCCCATTGCCGGGATGATCCTTGGAAACTGTCTGCGTGCCGATATTGTAGGGATTCGCGGCTTCTACGACAGCCTCCGCAAACAGGAAAAGATATACCTAAGATCGTTGGCATCGGGTGCTTCCCTGCACGAAGCACTCTTACCCTTTATACGCGAAGCCCTTGAAGGTGCACTGCGTCCTACTATTGCCACTATGGGCGCCATGGGCATTGTATCGCTGCCCGGCATGATGACCGGAGTCATCCTCGGCGGTGCCAATCCCATGACTGCTATCAAATACCAGATAGCCATCATGCTCGCAATCTTCTCCGGCACGGCAATTACTGTCGTAGCAGCCATCTTCTTAACGTTGCAGAAAAGCTTCACATCCTATGGGATACTGGATAAAAAGATATTTACCAAATAAAGAATATTCATAAACTGGGTACTGAAAGCCAATATATGGGTGCATCTCCCCCCTTTCCTCCCCGCTGGACATACAG
>JAGLCZ010000772.1 GCA_023145975.1 Candidatus Hydrogenedentota bacterium
GGGCAGGGGCGTATTACAGAATTTAATGCCAGACTGGATGAGGTTACCAGCCAGATTGCTGTTTTAGATGGGCATATTACCAATGCGCAAACGCAACTGATCGAACTTCCCGATTTCAGCCGCATCGCACCGAATCCGATAGACTGGCTTAATCAACTGGCACGATCCTTTAAAACTGCGCTGAACATGCGTTCCGGAGAAGAAGAAACACGGGATACCCTGCGTACAGAGCTTTCTAATTTGCGCGTTGATATTGCAGGGGACGCCGCAATTTTTGAAAACAACAGCAATTTTTCAGAATCGTTACTCGTTCACCAGAATAAAAAGAAACAGTGGGAAGTCCGCAGCACACAAGCAGAAAAACAGGTACGCCATAATCGCAGCTTGCGTGATGAATTGGAAGAAAAGATTCCCGGTCTTTTTATGCTGAGTCTAGGTTGCGGGCTGTTTTTGTCGTTACTGCTGGGTGCCTATGTAGGCCTGCAGAAAACGCCGATTCTGTATCCATGCGGGTTTGTACTATTATCCACGCTGGTTTTCGTCATGCAGCTGCTTGTAACCCGCAGCCGTATAAGACACATAACGCGGAAGATCGCCGAAGATCAGGCAGAACTCGATGTGATGACTGATGAAGAAGGGCAGGAAGTCTCCCTGGTAGACCGATTGATGACACGGGCAGATTGCCGTACCGCACGGGAACTCGAAGCACGCTATGATCATTACAGTGAACTGCGCAGCCGTCTGAATGCACTCAAAATAAAATGTGTGCAGCAGCAGGGGCATTTGCTGGAAAGCGAAGAGCGTATCCCGAAACTTTTTGAACGGGTTCGCAGTACCCTCGAACAAGTGGATGAAATACCCCGAAACGAGGATGATGTTGAAGGTGCTGTCGGTCGTGCCATTTCCAAGTATCAAGTATACCGGGAAACTAAACGCCGCCTTGCCGACTTGCGCAACCAGCATCAGGGGTTGCTTAGCCGAAAACGTTTTCTGGAAAAAGAACTGACAATCGTGCGTGAAGGAATGCCCGAAGCGGAACAGAAATTGCGCGATATCATGATCGCACAGGGATTCGCTGCCGAAGCGGAATACCGGGATATAAGCAATGCTCTTGCCGCCTATTACCGCTTTTTGGATACCCATGAAAAAGACATTGGGCGACATAGAACCCTCATTCGTGCACGTCAATCATTTGATGCACGCCTTTCTGAAGAAGAATCGATAGTCCGTGAGCATAAACAATCATTTGAAACACTTCTTAAACAAGCTGGTTTCGGCAGTCTTGAACAAGCGCGTGAGGCGGCAGCCCATAAAAATTCATCGCATAAGATAGAAGAAGAAAAGAATGATCTGGAGCGTCAATGCGAAGTACTTTTGCAGGGACGCCCCCTGGAAGATTGGCGCAAACTTGCTGGGGGAATACTTGCTGACGACGATGATTCCGGGGTCGAATACTATGCCCGTCAACTGAAAAGTATTGAAGCAGAAAGCAATGAGGCACTGAAGCAATATCGTACACAACACCAGGAATACCAGCAGGTATTAGCAGCACATCGATCACTCAACGAAATTGAAGAGGATACGGCAGCCGTAAAAGAGCACATCGACAGGTTGCGGAATGATATTCGGGCGGCAGCCCATGCTACCGCGCTTATAGAAGAAATCTTTCACACCTGGCGCACACACTATGGAGATGCCCTCGCGACCCGTGCCTCAGAAATATTGGAAACACTGGGTATTTCTGCTCTGTTATATATTGAACTTGATCCCAATGCTGTACCCATCATCGAAATTGTAACTGAAAATGAATCGGATACTGTGCCCGTACCCGTAATCAACCTCGCATTTCATCTGGCAGCGGCAGAATTACTTATAGATACAGATTCGCCGTGCCCGTTAATCATTGATGCTGCCTTGCAGGGGACCCCCCTTCCTGTTCCTCCCCAAAAATTGATTGACGCCCTTGAAGGGTGTGCTGAAAATCGCCAGGTACTGCTGGTGTTTGATTCCGAAAAGATCGCGGAAGACGCAAGAAGCAAGGGGATTCCCATTCTTAGCTTTTAAGAAGGGATGCGTTGGTAAAAGAAGGACAGCCTCTGTTTGTGTCCACGTCATTCCAGTTTTTAGGAAACGAGATACGATTCGCATAAAATAACGGAAACCGGGATGCGGGGAGATGGGATACCCATA
>JAGLCZ010000773.1 GCA_023145975.1 Candidatus Hydrogenedentota bacterium
CGTCTTGAGTTTTCGTACCAGCCTGCTGATCCACAGGTTGAGGTAGTCCGCACCGAGTTCACGTAGCAGATTGATACCTCGTGTGCGTGCCATTTCAATGGCGCGGTCCCGTGCGTATTGACGTGCAGTTTCCTGTTCCGTCGGGCTGAGTTCGCCGCTGCCCGCTTTCAGTGTGCGTACATATTCGCGGTAGACTTCTTCAACGGCAGCTTCCAGAGCAAGCAATGCCCTTTTGTGTCGTCTGCGGCGCAGCCGTTTGTACCAGCTGCTGGCTTTAACAACTGCCCACACGCCTCCTGCCAGAGTGGCGACGAGTGTCAACGCAGTGTCTGAGGTTAATAGATCCTGGATGTTCATTCTACTTTCTCCTTTGGGTTGGTCAGATTAGACCGATCAATCAGATCAGTCCGATCCGTTTTACTTTTCCCGGGTATCGGCATGTACATGCCCGTCCCGATAATCGTCTTTTACAAAATTGAAATAACGGCGACATAGGCTTCCCAGTACTTTGGGGGGCACAGGGTTTCTGTTATGCGTTACCACAGCGATAATATCCACTGCGATGCCGCCAAATTCGGCGAGGTGTTTTGAGCGTCGTGCTACAGTTCCGCCCTCGTCTATCCAGCCGTATCGTGCTGCGAGTCGTTTCAGATCTTCGAGGGTACGTACGGCATCGGTGATCAGAATCTGAACGTCTGTGCCATAATGTGTACACAGGGCGCGTCGTGTTTTTTCAAGTGCAATAAGGGTATTCGTATGTACCATGGCGAGACCGTCTTTATTTTCAAACTCGCGTAACTTGAAATGACTGATCCTTTCTCCGTCCAGATCGGTCAAAAGCGATATGTTGTTCCGTCCGTGCATGGGGGGTTAGGTTCCTTTCGTTATAGCAGTGTTCTTGTATCTTCGATATAGCCGTTGATGCCGTCATCGCTGTTCTTGATGGAAGTCATGCCGGGGCGTAGGTGGATTCGTGCCAGAGGAAGACTGTCTTCATCGGGTTCGGGGGGTATCGGGACTGCCGCTTCTTCCCCTTCCCTGATTGTAAAAGACCAGTCGCTTAATCCTGCCTGCACCAGGTCTATGCGCGGGTGGGTAGTCGGTGCAGTGATCGGCAGCAGTTCCACATTCTGATAGAGTGCCAGAGGCATATTGGAAATGAATGCAATCCCTGTCAATACATTTACAGTCATCCCGGGCGGTGTCCGTGCTGCGACTTGCAGCGCGTCCAATGTATTTTGGAGTACACCGTCGCCGCCTC
>JAGLCZ010000774.1 GCA_023145975.1 Candidatus Hydrogenedentota bacterium
AAAATCCGCTACCTGATGGACAAAGGAATGCTCATAGCCGATTTGCAAACCGGGAACCCACCACTTATCCATATAAGGATGACCGCCGTCATGATCGGTCACATGAATTGACCGCCAACCGCGAAGGGAATCATCATCACCATGATCAAAATATTCCAAACGGTGCAAATCGTGAAGATTCCAGCGGATGGAAGCATTTTCACCGTTAATCTCGAAAGTATAGAGGGCTTTATGACCACAAGCATAACGAGTAGACTCAAATAATCCCAACGAACCATTCTCGAAGTGACATAAAAATGCACAGGCATCATCAATACCCACGGATTCCTTCTTGCCTGTTTCGACATGCATACGCTCTTTTACAAAAGTCTCGGTCATAGCTGTTACGTTGGCAATACCACCGTTAAGCCACAATGCCGTATCAATGCAGTGCGCAAGAAGATCACCCGTAACCCCGGAGCCTGCTGATGCCGCTTCCAGACGCCATGTTGAAGCACCACCCTGGGGTACTTCTTCCGAAATACACCAATCCTGTAAAAAATTTGAACGATAATGGTAAATCTTACCCAGTTTACCGGAATCTATAATGACTTTCGCCAGTGATACAGCCGGTACCCGACGATAGTTATACCAGACGGTATTTGCAACCCCTGCATTCTCAACTGCAATTGCCATTTCTTCTGCCTCGGCAGTATTCATAGCAAGAGGCTTCTCACAAAGAATCATTTTTCCTTTGGCAGCGGCAGCCAAAGCGATCTCGCGATGCCGGTTATTAGGTACGCAGATATCGACAGCATCAATATCATCACGATCCAATAACACATTATAATCTGTTTCTACAGAAGCATAGCCCCACTGAGCAGCGAAATTTTCTGCATTTTCCTTGTTGCGGCCGCAGACAGCCTGCAGTACCGGTTTATATTTCAGTTCCGGGAAAAAGTCGGACACACGCTTGTAAGCATTGGTATGTGCACGCCCCATAAAACCATAACCGATCATCCCGATTCTAAGTTCTGACATCGTAGTATCCCTTCCTTATTCCTGCCAACCGTGGGCTGTACGTACTTCTACCATCGCCGCAAGAATGTTATTCCATGTTTCTGGATCCAACAGTATTTCATTGGAGAACATACATCCATCCCAGCAAAGATGACGAACCTTTTTCGTTATACTTCCAGTTTCATCGCGTAACCAGAAACCAGCATATTTAGTAATGTCTAATTTTCCATTGGGATCATTGGGAAGGCAATGTCTACCTGTCTTATCATGACTGCCGGAACCTTTCACCGTAGCATCATTCTGGGCAACATGAAAATCAAGCGTCCAGGGACGCAGCGCACCGGCAACTTTCTCATAGGCTGCGTCGAAAACAGCCGTATCATTCCAGTCGAAACCTTCCGGCAGTACCGCATCCTCGGGTGCATTGGTACCCAGCAAGTACAACAGCGTATGCGCCATATCTGCCTGGAAACCCACCGTATCAGGACGATCTACAAGGGCAAGTAATTGAGCCATACGCCGCCAACTGTGCATACCGCCCCAACATACTTCTCCTTCAGCAACAAGTCTTTCACCAAACTCAGATGCCACATCACTCGCCTGCCGAAATGTTTCCGCAATACGTTTCTGATTCCCGTCGGGATCGGAAGCCCAGGAAGCAGGATCAACTGCAGAATCAATGCGTATTGCACCATCAGGACGCATACCCAGGTCACGTAATGACTTACCAATACGGCATGCCTTTCTGACTTGTTCCAGAAACTTCCTGCGACCTTCCCCCTCATCCATGGCGGAACCGCCTCCAGTAGGTTCCCAAACGGGAGCAACAAGAGAACCAACCTGTAACCCATGCGCCTTAATAGAATCTGCAAGTTCTTTAATCCCATTATCCGATATATCTATGCTCACATGCGGATCGGATAAAAACAAATCAATACCATCAAACTTCATCCCGCCAACTTCGGCAGCAGCAGTCATATCCAGCATCTGATCAAGACCGATAGGCGGCTCGCCATCGTCGCCTTTACCAACCATGCCCGGCCACGCCGCATTGTGCAGTTTTGGAAAGTTATTAGCCATGATAATTATTCTCCTCTTCTTTAGTTGATCGGTAACGGCATATTGTCATGCGCATCAGGTCCAAAATGTTTCAGCATCACTATGGGATCCGATTTGCTCGGATTGGTAATGGTAACGCCTTCTTTTGCAGCATTTTCGGATACAAAATATTCATCATGAGTCAACTGTCCGTACCGGATCAGTGCCGGGGATTCAATATCCCACACACCCATGGTGCCATGCCCCTGAATAACATACAGCCCGTAGGCACCACCATCTTTGATGGTCACAGTAGCACCGGGAAGTATCGTCAATTCCTTGGCACTAAAATCCTTTGACAGATAGCAAATCCATTTCTCTTCATACCCTGCTGCACGCATAACTTCCAAATCATTAACAGGGATAGGTGCCATAAAATGCTTGTCACGGAACATCGGATCTGTATTCTCTTCCCAGTCAATTACGTCAAGCAGATATTGATGGTTGCCAACCTCTTCCTTGGGCGTATCTTTCCATAACAACTCTTCATCCAATACCTGGTTATGAACTACAGATTCATACATGGCGAACACGTCCGAAGCCTTTTGCGGCTCGTAGGTACACAGGCTGCCGGGAGCATGCAGTACGCCCGGCGGTACATTCCAACCTGTACCCGGTGTAAGATGATAGGCAGCAGACAAGTCAGTGATACGATTGTCGCCTTTGGTAAAGGCACGTAATGCCTCTAACACTTCTTCTTTGCTGACGCCCGGTTGAATCCCGAAGAAGGTATACGGGTAATCACCTCCATGATTATTTAGCTGCGGTGGAAAATAATAGGCTTCAGGCTTACCCAACGCATTCACACGCGCCGCATAGGTATCGTCATGATGAATGTGAAAGGGGAGAGCGCCCTGGTTATCAAAGAATTTCGAATACATGGGCCAACGTTGATGCTGTGCCCACAACTTTCCAATCACCTGCTCTTTCAATTCAGCCACAGCATCGCGCAGCAGAATCAATTCCACCTTGCCGCCATCTTCAAAGGCGATATGACTAAGCCCTTCATTCTTACTGGTCAGCGGACCATTATCGGCAGCCGTGGTTGAAGAAAACCAGCGCTCATCAATCCCGCCGCGATTACCACCCAGCGCGTAATAGTCGTCTGGATGCAATTTGATACGACGACCCGGTACACAAAAAACACGGGGAACCCAAGTCGGCGTTAACCGCAGAATACCTTTACCCTGTTCCATTGCTTTCTCGGCAATTGCTTTTGTACTCATAAAAATAGACTCCTTTTAATCACCTATTTGTGAAACTCCAAAGAAATAAGCGTCCCTTAATCTACCACTACAAGGAACGATAAAACAAATCAAAAACCAAGTCTCTACTGCAAAGGTTCTCCGTCCTGCGTCCAGACAGTAAGATTAGTCCAGTCGCGTTTTTTCTTGTCGAAAAGCTGGATAATACCCGCCGCAAAAAAACCAATAACGAAAGCAGCAGCATGACCAAGCATACCCGTATAATAATTGTCCGTGAAATACCAAACTGTACCGGGACTTCCCCACCAGCCAATAAGGATGCCGGCACGCCACAAGCTGAATACTACTGCTGCCATAATCCCCCAGAACATGGCACGACCATCCCCCAGCGGTACAAAAAATCCAAGCATATAAATCCCGAAAACCCCACCCGTTACAAGTCCGCCGATAACAAGTCCCGTGTCACTGAAAGTTTTCATATCTATTGTGGTATACCACCAGGCAAGCACAATCATCAGCACCGCTGCTACCACAGAAAGCCAACGGGCAAC
>JAGLCZ010000775.1 GCA_023145975.1 Candidatus Hydrogenedentota bacterium
GAAAAGAATTGACCTGTCTCACCGTGCGATCAATTTCGTCAACGATCATCGCGGCACGCACCGTGTTGTCCTGAGAATCAGACGAATCGGCAATTAACTGCGCCTGTCCGCGTACAATACCCAACGGATTTTTGGTTTCGTGTGCGAAGCCTGCTCCCAATTGTGTCAAGTGCTCCTGCTGCGTTGTCCGCTCTTGCGCTATCAGCAGTGCAACCTGCAAATTTCGTTGGCGTATCCACGCCAGCAGGAACAGTGCGCCAAGAAGTACGGCGATCAGCATGACTCCTGTCGAAACAGCAAAACGGATTTGCTCTTTGTGGATCTTATCCCTCATAGCAGTGGTGTCTAATGTTGCAACCAAAAAATAAGGGCCCCGGGGGAAGGGTTTCCACTCATTGTCATTCTCAGGTCTGCCGCGCCATCCGGGTCTTCTTCCGCGGTTAACACCAAAACCCGATCCCCGCCCCGGACCTTGACCGAGAAGCAGCGGTTCACAAACCATAGTCAGACGGTTTTCCTGCCAGCGGGGGGATTCCGGTACTGCTTCCATAGGGTTCGGCGCTTCGCCTCCCGATGAAATGACAACACCTTCCTGTGTAGATAATACAATCCCAAGTATATCCGGGGTATAAACGAGCCCCTCGAAAATGGCAGAAAGTCGTTCCGGTTGGTATCTTCCCATACGACCCTGGGCACTGATCCCGGCAGTCAGAGAATCGAGCAGGGTTTGACCTCTCGCACGCATAACCTCCCGATGGCTTGCAGCAGACGATTGATAATCGTGATAGAGCAGTGCAAAACCAACTATTACAATGAGTACGCCCACTACTAAAAGGAATTGAATGGCAATACCAGTCTTACTCAAATCTTTCATCAGGGTATTCTCCGTCGCGAAAGAACGTAACTTAAAAGAAAGGAAGCATGAATGTGTTGTTCATGATTCACAGGGACATGTACCCGAAAATATCGGCTGCCGTAGTCTACACAAAATTCCAGCAGGACAACCTGAGAAGCATAGCATAACAGAATGAATTAGATACATTTGCTTCCGCCGAAATAATAAGCGCTGAGGCGGCCTCTTGACCGCCTCAGCACTATCCAAATCTCAACTTCACTTATATCATATCAGTAATCTACGGGGTTAACGTGCAGCCATCCCATTGAGACCGCC
>JAGLCZ010000776.1 GCA_023145975.1 Candidatus Hydrogenedentota bacterium
GTCAGTCGTTGTATCAATTGACGCTGTACAAGAGCACGGCAGGGTTTCCGACGGGACCGCTTGATGGAACCCGTATAGCACTTGCTTCCCATACAGAGGCCTATCTTGATCGGGACGTGTTGTCCGGCGTTACCTACTACTACACATTGATAGGTGATGTGCCCAGCGGGGTTCCGGATGAGATTCACGATGAGTACCCGCTGGAACTTCTTGGCGATTTTCCCCAGTTGCGTTATGCAACCGTGAGCGCCGGATCGGACCAGCCTGAAATTCTGACGGCTTCTTATGGTGTTGATCCCTTTTTGGGAGAGCAGGAACCTTTTGATTTGAGTTATTCGCAAATCACCTTTCGGCCGGTGGGTCCTCCGCCTGCACCGCTTGGGGAGCCTGGTATTGGTGTGAACTATAATGCTTACGAAGCAAGCACATGTATTGTGCGGGAACTTCCGGTCAAGCGTGTTGATGCACAGGGCGGCGGCTATACATTGACACCGTTAAATCCTGATGCTCTTCTTGAATTACCACTGGGAGATATGCGGTTCCCATTTTTTGGCAAGGAATACGATAAGGTATATGTATCTGTTAACGGATATATTGTTTTTGAAGATTTTTTCCAGGCTCTTGAAGACTACGATCTTGATGGTATTGATTTGTTTGACGGCGGCGCTGAAGATGAATACAGTATCCAGGATATACTTGATTCTCCTAATATTGCCGGTCACTTTATGTTGCCCCGTATTTCCTTTTTGTTTTCGCTATTACGCTTTGCAGACGGCGGGCAGGCATGGGGAAGAATACTCCCGGATCGCTTGGTAGTTACCTTTGAGAATGCCGTGGAGCTTTTTTATAATCCCTATTCCAGCCCAACGCGTAATACGGTACAGGTGGAGCTGTTTTTTAGCGGGCAAATCAGATTTACGTACCTTGAGTCTTTTGTGTATTAC
Source organism: Candidatus Hydrogenedentota bacterium (assembly GCA_023145975.1). Lineage (GTDB taxonomy): Bacteria > Hydrogenedentota > Hydrogenedentia > Hydrogenedentales > CAITNO01 > SLFT01. The sequence goes on from JAGLCZ010000776.1 coordinate 945, forward strand.
GGGCTTGTAGGCATTTCTGATGGGCAGGGTGCTCCAGTAGATCCTACGGGAGTATTCGATAATGTTGAGCCTGCTTTTGGGCTTACTCCTTTTGTCCACCTGCCGTGTGCTCCGTCTCAACTCAGCATTAATCCCGTTACCCCTCCTGTCGTGCCTTTTGGTGAAGATGCCATGTTTACTGTGGATGCGTCTACGCCTGAAGGCGTTGGCTTGCCGTTTTTCATGGGGCAGTGGAATAATATGGGGGAAGCACCCTTTGCGGATCTCGGCGATGGCAGCGGGAAATTCCTCTGGGCTACGGACTATGAAAATATTGGTGCGCATACCGTGCGTGT
>JAGLCZ010000777.1 GCA_023145975.1 Candidatus Hydrogenedentota bacterium
GTGGTTACCCCTCTGTTAACACCTGCTGATATACATGCCATTAAAAATCTAGTTCCAGCGGGTTCAAAACATGTAACACAAACTTTCAACCCTGAAAATGCCCTTGATCCAGCATTACGCAGCAATACTGCTATTGCATAATGCGCAGCCTCAGCAATCTGTAACGCCCCACCCACCCGAACGACTCAGTTCACATCAAAGCCTGCGGCCAGAATACCCAGTAAGGTCGCCATAGCAGGCGTGATGGGACCACGTCCTGGATAACGAATGAATTTACAATGCCCATCCATAAACAAAACATTGCAGCCACCGGGAATATGATTGAATAAACTGATACCCAACCCGCCCCCCATAAGATCAGTCATAATGGTAACTGTGCTTTGTGCCTTTGCAGATCTCCCTGGATTATTAATGTCTGTAATAAGAAACCGTTCCACCCCTTCACGCAGCCGGTACACTTCCTTACCGCCGCCATTACCGTTAGGTGCTATTACACTATAGTCCTGATCTACAGAACTGCGGGCGTCCATTCCCAATTCCACACTTCCCTGATTAAGTAGCGAGGGGACTAATACAGGTAGAAGGGCATCGAAAAACTGCGCCAACTGTATGGGCGCATCTTCTTCCACTGCTTCAGCTATCAACGCACTATCCATCTCCGGGAATGCAAGGGGGAGTGCTGCTGCCAAAAAAGGCGCACAAGTACTCAAAGGGGCTTCATACTCATCAAGGCTGTCCAATCGATCAAATACCCACCCGAAATAAGCATAACTCTTTTGCATCAAATAGCCGCGTGCTTCAAGCCAACACTCACCACTATAGTAAGTTTTATCAAGGTAAGAACTGTAAAATTCCTGCGAATTGGAATAGCAACAATACATCCCCTCCCTTGTACCATTTATATCCGATGGACACACCAGAATCATTGGATCCGTCAAATATTCAGGATAAACCGCCTCTGGTGCTGCACCAAATGCCATATAAGGCCAGGCAGCAATGGGCGGGAACTTCTCCCCTGCCGCCTCATTCGAGTACATCTTAAACACAAGTCCCCACTGCTTTAAATTATTCTGACAACTCGCACGACGCGCCGCTTCGCGTGCACGCGCTAATGCCGGCAACAAAATAGCAGCAAGAATACCAATAATGGCAATCACCACAAGCAACTCGATTAAAGTAAAACCGCGATGGCGCATGACATAAGTCCTTTGTCGTCGTCAGCAATCGCCGAAAACAGCCTATCCTCTTTTAATGACATCAGAAAATTCTGTGTATTATGGGTGGTACTAATATCTAAACAAAGGATAGCACGAACCCATATAGCATCCACAAAAAAAATATCTATATCAACTAAAAACAAATCAGACCAAGACTATGCTTTCTTTCCTCCGAAAAGCCCTTTGATCCATTCCGTTATCTTCCCGAAAGTATTTTTCTTCTTTTCTTCAACCTTGGTTGACGGCAGTTCTCCCTGAGAAATTTTGTAGACGCGCATAAGTTCACTGCGAAACGCATGTGCCGTCGGAAAACGATCTTGAGGGGCAGGCGCAGTAGCCCGCAGCATAAAATCATCGGCTTCACTAGGTAACTCAGGCAGCATCGTTGTAATTTTTTCGTTAAATTTTGGACGACGCCCCGTTAATAATTCAAAAAACATAATCCCCAAAGGATAAATATCCGCCCGCTTATCTACCTTGGCTGCATTCACCTGCTGTTCCGGGGCAATATACTCGATACGCCCCAGGTTGGTTCCTGCACACGTTAAGTCTTTATACCGGTCATCCAATTTCGCCAGCCCAAAATCAAGCAGCCGCACTTCCCCATTTTCCAACACCATAATATTTTCCGGCGCAAGGTCGCGATGAATGGTTAGTCGATGCGCGTGGGTTAGAGCATCTGCTACAAGACATAATACACGCACAACAGAATTTAAAGGAAGCTTACCACGTTCCCTGAGCCATTGGCGCAAACTTTTACCGTTCACATATTCCATGACATAAAACAAGGTGCTTTCCCATTGCTTTGCATCATAAATTTTCATGATGCAAGGATGATCCAAGCGCGCCAATGTATTCGCCTCTCTTACGAAACGTACCGCCGCATGCTGGTTTTGTGCATACTTATCCAGCAAGGTCTTTAGTGCTACTTCCTTGCCCGTCTGAGTATCCTCAACAAGAAACACCGCTCCCATGCCCCCCTGACCAAGTTTCCGCTTGATAAGATATCGGTCAGCAACTATGCTTCCATTTTCAAAATTCAACATTGTATGCTATCCTTGCCCATAAGACCCCTATTCTGTTGCTAAAATCCTGCACCTAGCTTGTTATAAAACCGCCAAACACCTCAAGTAAAACTGCTTCCCAAAGCATACTGCGTATTATACAATAAACTACGGCAAAATACAAGCATACTTTAGCAATAAGGACTTAGGGAATTAGCACAATACGCAACCCATATATATCCGCTTTCTCATCAGGCAGTGCGTGATCACGTACTGCAGAACGCAATCGCGAATGGTGGTAACTCCACGCACCGCCACGTCGCACACGAAACAGCCCTGTATCAGGTCCATAGGGATTAGTGACCGTTCCTCTCTTATACAACTCTGGATCATACCAGTCCTGCACCCACTCAGCCACATTGCCATGCATATCATAGATTCCCCACGCATTAGGTCGCTTCTCGCCCACGCAATGTGTTCCAGTACCGCTGTTGCCCGCATACCAGGCATATTTTGGCAACGCAGACAAGTCATTACCGCAATTATATCTAGTAGTACCTCCTGCACGACAGGAATATTCCCATTCGGCCTCTGTGGGCAAACGGAAAATCCCCGATTCTGAGAGTTGATTCATCTTTTCCAAAAAATTCTCACTATCAGTCCAACGAATCTGTTCCACCGGGTTCCTTAGACTTTCTGTGAAGCGGGAAGGATTATATCCCATGACCTGTAACCATTGTTGTTGGGTAACTTCATACTGACCTATCCAAAATCCCCGGGTAATAGTAACGGTATGAGAAGGGCTTTCATCTGGCGATATTATAGTGCCTTGTTTTTTGCTGCGCGATCCCCTAGAAATCTCCCGCGATCCCATACGAAATTTTCCTGGTATAACCCATACCATTTCCATATTTACGCCATTGCCCAAATCCACAGTTTTGGTATCATTTATAACGGGCGCGACATAATCAGGTTCTTTCTCCCGATGGGATTGATTATCACGCTCAATCGCCCGGGCAACGTCCTCTTCTTTTAGCTTAGCTTCATATTCCCGTTCAGCAGCAATTTCCGGAATAGCAGTAAAAAGACGTCCCGCCTCTGTGAATAGCCGTACAGCTTCATCAGGATCTTTTTCGTCCGCTGCCGCCTGTAATTTCTGCTCTGCCAAAGCCCATTCGGCACGGGCAAAATCATGCACTACTTGTTTGTCTGCCACCCCTTTAAATGTCAAGCAAACTGTTTGTGCCTGTTTGGGAGTCAACGCCATTGCTGATTCAGAAGTTACAGGAGCTCCAAACGTAATCCAGGGAATTTCCCAATTCTGCCAGTAAGCCACTCCCACAACTATGCTAAAAATCAATGGTAAAAACAACAACGTCTTTAAGGAAAGATGCGACGATTTTTTATCTTCCGGATTCTGAAAATCAAATCGGGCATCATCGCCCGGCTTAATAGCATTCGCAGCACTTAACCCTACAGCCTCCTGCAGGGCTATAAGCATCTCGCTGGCGGTTTTGAATCGATTCGCAGGTGATTTCTGCATCGAACGAATAACAACATGGGCAAGTTCGGTTTTAATAAGCGGATTTATCTCGCGAGGATTGGGCGGTCTTACATTGGTATGAGAATGCATTAATTCGGTAAAACCGCCAACAAACGGCAATTGCCCCGTAAGCATCTCAAAGAACATCACACCAAAAGCATAAACATCCGTAGCTGGTCCTATTGCACCAAAACGATCAGGCTCAATCTGTTCAGGCGCCATATAGGCAGGTGTTCCCGGCGCCCGATCCTCAGTCTTGGTCAACCGTGTAAATGCCGTATCAACCGAACTTTGCTTTAAGGTTTTGGCAATCCCAAAATCCATTAATTTGGCGGCAAGATTGCCGCCAGAATCTTGCCGAACCATGATATTACTGGGCTTGATATCGCGATGTAACACCCCGCGTCCATGGGCATAATCCAATGCCGTAAGACACTGCATAGCGACAATAATGGCATTGCGCGGCGACAGCATCAAAACTTTTTCTTCGCCTTCCCCACCGCCACCAGTTATTTTCTGATAAGGCGTACGCTGAAATGTACGCTCAATAATATCCGAAAGATCTTCGCCCGGTACGTACTCCATCACCAGTATTGTTTTATTGTCATAATTCTGTCGGTCAAGCAGGGTTACGATATTGGGATGAGAACCAAGCTGCGCCAACAGGGTACATTCCATCTCAAGACGCCGTGCCAATGCAGGTGTATCCTGTAGGCTCTGGTGTAACACCTTTATTGCGACTTGCCGCCCCAAATCATTGTCATCGGCCAGGTAGACAACCCCCATGCCGCCTTCACCCAAGACCTTAACGATCTGATAGCGGTCGCCAATAAGCGTTCCACAAAGTTCCTGTATATTATCCGACATATAGTAGTAATTTCCTACAATACTCTTGCATTAATATCTGACAACGATCAGTCTGAAATAGCAACAACCCCAAAAAATATCACTGCAACTCAACGAAGCAGCAATTATAAACTACGAGAACACCTTTTTCCAATATGAACCCACCAAAGAATAACACGACCTAAAATTCATACTCACTGTATCATACCTGTTTTTCCGCCACAAGTACAATCACCTGAAAAAACTATTTCCATTCGGTCAAATATCACACGCACTGTACCAAGATAGATGCCACCATACAGTTTCCCCTATACGTTTAAAACGCCCTGCATAACGATTCTACAATCCCCATGCAGTTTCCTATAAGATGCTGTGCTACAATATCCGACAGTAGAAATTGTCTCGAGGAATTTATACTGCTTAAATCAGATTCTGGATACTATGCTTGAAGTCTTTCAAATACGTAACTATGCATTGATAGATGCACTTGATATTGAATTTCAACCGGGGTTCAATGCAATCACCGGCGAAACGGGTGCAGGAAAATCTATCCTTGTGGGTGCACTGGGACTTGCATTAGGCGCAAGAGCTTCAGCAGATTCGGTGCGTAATGGTGCTGAACATGCTACTGTCGAAGCAGTATTTCGTGTTGTCACACCGTCACAACAATTGACTGAACTTTTACTTGAGGCAGGAGTTTCCCTCGATGATGACCTATTGATTCTCTCACGTACGGTATCATCTGACGGGCGAAGCCGCGCACAGGTAAATGGAAAACTCGTAACTATTACCACCCTCGCCGCCATTGGCGATGAGTTGGTGGATCTTCATGGACAACATGAACATCAATCACTGCTCCGTGTGGAATGCCAACTGGCACTCCTGGATGCTTTTTCCGGGACAACTGAAGCGGCACAAACACTATCAGAATGTATGACACGACTGAACAAAATTCAGCGAGAAATTGAAGCATTCGAATCTGATGACCGGGATCACGCACGCCAGGCAGATTTTCTGCGCTATGAGATTTCAGAAATTGATGCTGCAGCACTCACACCCCTCGAAGAAAAAGAATTGCGGTCGCGACTGCATCTCATAAACCATGCAGAAAACATTTATACTCTCGCTAATACCGCTTATAATGCGTTGTACGAATCTGAACTAAATGCTGCTATTGATTCTATAGATTCTGCATTAAATGCACTGGATGACTTGTCAGAAATAGATGCACAGTTTACCGCCTTACGTACGCAGGTAGCGGAAGGTCGTGCTTGTATCGAAAACGCTGCAGAAGACCTGCGTGCACACACCTGCCATGTGGAATTTGATCCGAATGAGCTGGACACCGTGAATGCGCGTCTCTCCCTTATTGGCGATCTGAAACGCAAATATGGCTCTGATATCACTGCAGTACTTGCATACCGCGACAAAGCGAAAGCAACACTGGCGGGATATGAAAACCATGACGAGACTTTAGATACAATGCGTGCAGCCCATAAGTCACTGTTTGCCAGTACAATGAAAAAGGCGAAAACGCTTTCACGGCAGCGAAAAAAAGCGGCAAAGGATATGGATACACAAGTAATGGAAACGTTACAATCGCTGGATATGCGCGGCGCACGTTTTTCTACCCAGATCGAAACGACCTCTTTATGTGGAAATGGTATAGACAAGGTTGCATTCATGCTTTCAGCGAATACAGGCGAAGCCCTTAAACCACTGCGACTGGTGGCATCAGGCGGCGAGATTTCCAGGATCATGCTGGCACTCAAAAGTGTGTTCGCTGACCAGGACCCTGTGTCAACCCTTATTTTTGATGAAATTGACGCGGGAATCGGCGGTGCCACAGCACGACGTATAGCAGAAAAAATGGTTCTCCTTTCCACTCAACGACAAGTATTATGCATTACCCATCTGGCACAAATTGCCGCTCCTGCAACGGCTCATTATGCTGTAATAAAATTTACAGAAGACGGACGTACAGGAACGCGAATTGAACGGTTGAACGGAAAGCAACGGGAACAGGAAATAGCACGGTTGCTGGATGGTTCCGTATCTACAGTAAGTCTTAAACATGCCCGGGCACTACTCGCAGAATCTACCTGCAAAGTGCCCAAAAAGAAGAAAGGAAGTAAAAAACAATGCGTTGTGGACTTGTAAAAATCGGTGTCATGGGATCAGCAGGCGGTGAAATGGAATCTGAAATTGTTGAAAATTGCAAAAAACTGGGACGAGCGATTGCAACTGAGGGTTGCGCTATCCTGACAGGCGGCTGCCCCGGTCTCCCCCACTATGCCATACTTGGATGCAAAGAAAAAGGCGGACTTACCATCGGTGTTTCACCTGCCCTCAGTATTCAGGAACATGTGAACCGTTACGGCAGTCCAACCGATAATATCGATGTAATGATATATACCGGAGCAGGATTGATGGGACGAGAGATTGTAGGCGTACGCAGTTGTGATATCGTTATTATTGTTGGCGGTCGGTCAGGCACGCTGGGTGAATTTGCAATCGCCTATGACGAAGGACGGATGATCGGTGTGCTTACCGGAACAGGCGGTGTAGCGGACAATGTGGACAACTTTCTGCCCATAATCGAAAAACCCACAGGCAGTCGCATATTTTTTGATGATAATCCGGATAGCCTTATCAAACGATGTGTAAAGTCGTTCAAGGAAAATCCAACGATTATCAGTGAACGTGAATCCGCCGGCTAAGCAGAATATCTACTCGGCAACCTCAACTGTAAATGTACGTTTTTGCACGTCTTTGTGCGTATCAGTCACTATTAAACTTACAGAATAAATTCCCGGCTTGTCAAAACTGTGCACTACAATCTCCTTTCGAATACGTTTGCCCGCAAAATCCCATTCAATACGCTTCACCGCTTCCTGTGGATTATACCGAGCAAAACTGCCTGCAGGGAGTTGATCAGAGAGTGCTATGGGAAGCCTTCCGGAAGGAACACGCAATACCTCAAATCCATTGAAGGAGCGAGTTTCTCCAACACGCAGCTGGATTTTATCGGGAATAGGCATGATAGATATGGGACCATTCCCCAGCAGAATTTCTGCCATAGCACTCATGGTCTGATTAAGCATAACTGGATCACAGTATGCCAACAGCACGACATCTGCATCATTAAGCCTTGCCACATGAACAGGATTTCCCAAGTAGATAAGCACTAAATGCGGCACTTTCTCTTTTAAGGCACGAAGCAGTTCAATCTGCGATTCCACCCGCATATCATCCGTCAAAATACAGATCATTGTCCGTATCCCGGACAGATGGCGTGTGAGCCGTTCTATCTCAAACCGTTGTATTTCACCAATATGCCGGGCAGTAACTATACGCTGCTGTGACACCGGTTTTAATTTTTTATTCAATAGCTCCTGAAGTTCATCAACGCCGGTAACACCGGTAACACCAACGGGCGTACTCACCTTCTTGATTAGCGGCAACACATTTCCTTTGTTTCGAATCAACGTTATAGCCCGCCGTTCAATCTCCATACTTTCCGTAAGCAATGCCTTTTGCCTGCTGATCTTTTTCGCATGCTCTTCACTGACAGCCTTTTCCGGAATAACCATGCCCTGTTTAAATATCAAAATACGCCGCAGCGATTCATCAATCCGCTCTTCCGATATTTTTCCATCATCCACCAGCCGGGAAATACATTCTACTGCACGCATTACAGGAAGCAAATCGCTGTTCCAAAACAACATATCCGCCCCTGCCATAATCGCCTGTACTGCGGCGCTGCAAGAGTCATACTGCGACTCTAACACCTCGTCATCGAGAGGACCGGAAACAATAACTCCTTCAAACCCCGCCTCCCCACGTAAAATATCTTTCATCACTACCGGCGAAAGACTCGCAGGCCGTTTCTTTAAATCCAGTGTAGGGACCAGCACATTACCCACGTGAATAATTTTCGCACCATGCTGTATAAGTTCATGGTAGGGTAATGCATCAGCGATAGCCAATATGGACCGGGGAGTTGTCAAAACGGATGCTCCCCGTCCAATATGATTCGCCCCGCCTCCCGGATAATTCATAGGCATCATCTCAATGCCCGCCTCAGCAAATGCATCATAGAAAATGACCCCTGCCTCAGCGGCAAAATGAGGATCACTTCCAAAAGTATGTAAGGAAGCTACTGCACTGTCCAGTGTAGGTGCAAGAAGCAAGGAGGGACCAAGATGTAAGTTGAAACCCATGGAACGCAAATGTTCCGCCATGAAACGTCCCAATCTACGCGTAGTAGCACTTTCTCCAGCGGCAGTGATAGATAATAACGACGGCAACTGAACAAATTGACTAGGCGTATTCCGCGTTGCCCGGGTCAATTGATACAAATCTGCGGCAATAAGAAAGGGCAAACCGCTGCTACTTTCCACCGCATGTAATGCGTTAACGTATGAGGCAGCAGTTCCGGGTTTGAAAGCATGGGGCATCACTACGCCACCCGGTAAGCAGGACTTAAAAAAAGCGACATCATTCACCGAAGGTCCGGTAAGGCCCTCAAGAGTTACCAACATCAACTGCGCCACCTTTGCAGTTAATGGCTGGCTAACTATAAACCGTTCAACCAAGTCTTCTGGAAGTGTTTCTTCCTCAATAAGCGCACGTTCCCAATCGGGTTTATCGCCTTCAGGCAAAAACGCCGACGGCTGCGCATAAAGAGGCACACTGAAAAACAGCAGCACAAATACTGAAAACAAAAACCTATTTACATTCAAATACAAAAAACTCATACATCTCTCCTGAAAAAGAACTTGTTGAATTAAAACTTCTGCAATCCTGTATAACGTTCCGTATCCATTTCCTGACGACTCAGTATATCGTAAAGTTCCGGGCGGCGTTGCGCAAAATTTCTGCTATGCGCCCGTACATCGCGAAGCATCTTCATATTAAGTTTCGCCCGTATTGCCTCTGCCCCGGTTTCCTCGGTATGCGCAAGAATCCGGTTGTGGTACTGCCCGATCATGGTTCCTGCGCCATACGCCTGATTAGCCGTTATAATATGCACCTCGTTCTGGAACATAGCACTCTTGACAATATAATCCTCTACCCTGCCAGCTCGACCATTTATCCAAACTATAATTTCTGCGCCCTTCAATGACAGTATTCGCCAAGGTTCCGGGAACCAACCATCATAACAAGTAAGAATCCCTATCCTTCCAAAATCCAATTCAAATACGGGAAGTTCCTCGCCTCGCTGCATAGTCCATTCCGGATCATTTTTGATGAACCACTGCTGTTCATGACCCGAAGGCGGGGCGGTATAAGGTTTTTGATCTGCATCAAAGCCATCTACAGCAGCGTGTGTCTTGTAGTACTTACCAACAATATTACCGTCTCGTCCGAAGAGCAATGCCGCATTGGCATAGCTACTGTCCTCCAGCAATTCCCAGGAACCCACAATAACATGAATCCCCTGTTGACGAACCGCATCTCCAATCCGCTTGGTCTCCGCCCCTGGAATTCTGATTCTGCCAAGGTGATACTCAGGAAATACCAGAAGATCAGTTTTATCTGCACCGGCCTGTTCAATATAAGGTAAAAGTGCCGCTACCGGATCAATACCCGGTTTTATAGCACCCATTTTATCGTAGCCATACAACTGTACCGCTGCAACAGAAATGGTATCCATGGACTGTTTATCCTTTCCTGCCCCTGCACGAAACGCCATACCCAGGGCAGACGCGGCAATACCTGTTTTCATAAATTCGCGACGCTTCATGGATTTGACAAATCTTTCCTTTACAATTCTGTTTAAGTATAATATACACTATTATAAAACGCTCTCTTCAAAGATACAAATTAGATTATAATCTAGTTTGTATTCGTCATCCTATTCATTATAAATTTGCACACGACCTCATTCAGCATATATACGACAAACTGCCAAAACTCTGGAGATTCATCAGTGAACCCACACATCCATTCTGGTACCAACATTATATTGATTGGCATGCCGTGGAGCGGCAAAAGCAGTATGGGGCTAATGCTCGCCAAATTATTGGCACGCCCTTTCCTCGATACCGACATTGTAATACAAGCCGGGGAAAACCGTACCCTCCAGACAATTATTGACCAGGAGGGTGCAGACACACTGCAGCACTTGGAAGAACACTATGTTCTTGGTCTTACCTGCCGTAGTCATATCATTGCCACTGGAGGCAGCGTGGTTTATAGCGATGCTGCCATAAATCACCTTAAAAAGAATGGCTGCTGTGTATATCTGCAAGTACCGCTTTCCGAATTGGAAGGACGCACCACTGACATAGCCTACCGCGGTCTCGTACGTGCACCCGGTCAAGGTATGGTCGAACTCTATGCAGAGAGAACGCCACTCTACGAACACTATGCCGATATTGTCGTCCATTGTGCTGCAATGAACCAGGCGCAAGTACTGGATAAATTAATAAAAGAACTGGATATCAAATTATAATAGCTCTGAAGCAAAAAACATAATATTACAAAAACAGCCCTGTAAATTGAATACGCCCTCCTGTCATGATAAAATTTATAGAAATGAGATCAATTGTCAATACTTTTCAGCAACCCTGTAAGGAACCCCCTATACCATGCCATTTATTAATCCTGAAATTTTTCGAGAATATGACATTCGCGGCATCGTAGGCACGGATATTGATGAGTCCGTTATGGAACGGTTGGGCATGGCCTATGCCGCATACCTGCGCGGCAAGAAAAAATATAATACCGTGGTGATTGCCCGGGATGGACGACTTTCCGGAAAAGTACTGGCAAATGCAGTCATAGACGGAATAACGGCCTGCGGCATCAACGTGATTGATATTGGCATGGCGCCCACACCGGTACTTTACCATGCATTGAATATTTTGAAGGTGGATGGCGGTCTTATGCTCACTGCGAGCCATAATCCTAAAAACTATAATGGAATGAAAGTCGCCGTTGGTAAAGCCACCATCTACGGTGAAGAAATACAAAAATTAAAACGCATCGCTGAAAAAAATATTTTTCCCCTGTCCAAAAAAACGGTCACCATTACGCGTATGAACATGTTCGATAAATACATGGCACGTGTGAAACGGGGCATTACCCTTAAACGCAAATTAAAAGTGGTGGTAGACGCCGGCAACGGCGTCGGCGGCATAGTCGCAATCCCTTTATACGAAGCACTGGGCTGTGAAGTTATTCCCCTGTACTGCGAAGTCGATGGAAATTTCCCGAACCACCACCCGGATCCGACAAAACGGGAAAATCTTAAGGGCCTTATCCGCGCTGTTAAAAAACACAAAGCAGACTTGGGTATCGGCTTTGACGGCGATGTAGATCGGCTGGGCGGCTGTGATGAAAAGGGTAACATGCTCCCCGGCGACCGGCTATTAGCCTTGTTCGCACGCGCAATCCTAAAAGAGAAGCCTGGTGCCACTATCATGGGCGAAGTAAAATGCAGTCGCAGTTTATATGAAGATATTGAAAGTCATGGTGGAAAAGCAATCATGTGGCGCACAGGGCACAGCCATATCAAAGCAGCCATGAAAACCCATCATGCAGAAATCGCGGGCGAAATGAGTGGACACATTTTCTTCAAGCATCGCTGGTACGGCTTCGATGATGCCATATACGCCGGCGCACGCCTAATGGAACTGCTCGCCGCAGGAAAACGCCCTCTAAGCGCACACTTGGCGGAAATAAAGGAACGTCCCACCACCCCCGAAATGGACCTGGACTGCCCGGACAACAAAAAATTTGAGGTTGTGGCAGCAGCGACACGCTATTTCAAGGAGGAATTAAAATTAGATGTGGTCACTATTGACGGTGCCCGCATCGAATTTCCTGATGGATGGGGATTACTACGCGCCTCGAATACAGCACCAAAACTGGTCATGCGTGTGGAAGCGGACACCCGCAAGCGGGTAAAAGAAATTGAAAAAATCATTCGAGATGCACTGGATCGCTTTGGTGCGTAATATATCTCCATGCCCAAAATAACTTTCAGACTTCTTCTTGCTGTACTCTATCTGGGCGTCCTGCTCTATGGAGGCGGCTACCTGTTACAGTGGGTACAATCTTTTTCAGGGGTTATTATTGTTGAAAAAGGACGCACAGAACAATGGGTAACCCGTCCCGCTGAAGGAGGCGGCAGCTTCTCTACGCCCCACCGCAATATGCCTGCCGAAGTTATTAGTTTTAATAACCGCCGTGCAGCCGTTCACATACTCGGCACCAATGACCAATTTGATGCTGCATCCCTTCCCTTTCAACTAAAATTGACGGGTATCGAAATACTCGAACAATGCCCCGATGAAGAAAGCCTCGAAGTCATCTTCCCCGGGGAAAAATTTACAGTAAAAGTGAAGCAGGACAAAAAAATTACAATCCCCGAAGGAACCATTGTCATACGAGGTATGAAGCCTTGGCGTGGTCTCTTCCGTGACGGTCGTGGTGAAGCCATGGCAACAGTTTCACTTAAATCCGATAACGGCTCCTGGTCGCCCGCTGTGTTCATCGATACGAAAACTACTGTCCGCCCTCGACCACATCTTGCAATTTCGTTACGCTGGTTTCCTGATGAAAAACAAGCCGAAGTTCCCCTCCCTGCCGATGCCATTTTAGCAAGCCAAACCCGTTGGGGTATAAAAGATACAAAATGTATCCATTGGTTTAACTCTCTAATGCCTGGAACAGGAATTACTACGTCCAATAATACAAAATATATTCTGCTTGATGTCGTTTCCGGAAATACAAAAGATTCACCGCCAATAACTGCCATTGTGGTAGGTCAAACGGCAGGAAACAAAAAAAACACCCTCCGTATCAATGCAAACCAAAGTGAAGAAGAGGATATTGTTCTATTGGAGTCCCATTATGATTCCAATGCAGTACGCCTTCATGGCTGGCATGATGGTTCAGTAATGGCACTGGTTTATCATCAGGGAATACATCAGAAATCAACGGTACTTAAGGAACGGGATACCCTGAAAATAAAAATGGGGGAAGAACTACTGCTTCTTCGACTCGACCAGGTTATGCATACTGCCATCCCCATCTTCGGTGAAAATAGCGTTGCTCTTGTACTGGAAACTCCAAGTGGTGAAATACAATTGCGCGAAGGACAGGGCATACAACTTAAAGAATCACACCTACGCTTCCGCCGTCTGCCACACCCCTCTTTAATACGCTATACATTCCAAACCATTGAAACCAGCCCTAACAAGAAAACGCACTCCTTCTCATTATCTCCCGGAGAAAGCCGACACATCGGGAAATGGTACTTCACCAATGACATAGAACACCTTGAAAATGAAACTATTGCCGTACTCCATGCGCAGCGTGTCCCGGGAACCCCCTCCCAATATCTCGGCGGGTTACTATTTCTAGTTGGTGCAATCGGACTACTCATCTTCCGTTTTGCAAATTGGAACAGCATAAGCCATGAAGATGCAGGAAAAATCTTTGATGCTGATAAATGGACAGCAATCCCCCCTGAAAATGACATATCGAACCCTGCCCACGAAGACTAATATCCGTAAATTTCAGAAATGCACTACTCTTTTATTCTCGTGTTCCAGTGCTATACCTTTTGCCCCATATCTTCACAACGATTCCCATCCCCCTTACAACATAGCATCTCACCATTCTCGCCCGGAACCGGTCCTTTACAACCAAGCTTACGTTCGCCAAGCCGTTTGGCGGCAAGCATATGAACGACGCTCCATCCCATCACCACGACGAAAAAAAATCCCATTGAAATAACCAGCGAAAAAAATAACGTATTCATCAAAAACTCCAAAATATCTTTAGTAAAAAAGTAGAACTCCATTTCCCTTACTATCCATTCAGGTGAAATCCCGAAAATTATATCATGTTTTATATCGCTTCGGATCTATGGTATGTTTTTCCACACGCAAACCCATAAGCCGTTCACTGACCCCCAGTTGCCGCGCCGCTTTTGCTTTGTTGCCTTTGGTGTCCTTCAACGCTTCCACAATCATTTCGCGTTCCATCCGTTCAAGAGTTTCTTCCAATGTCCCTTTGATGATGGTATTGCTGGCTTCAGAAGTCTGCAGCGTAGGCGGAAGATGATGCCCATGTACCACATCATCATTGGTAAGCAAGACAGCACGTTCAATGCAGTTCTCCAGCTCACGGACATTTCCGGGCCAATGATAACTCATCATCATATCAATAGCGGGTGTTGAAACACGACGCACATACTTACTATTTTCTCTGCTATATTTTTCCACAAAAAAATTGGCCAATTCGAGAATATCCGTTCTACGTTCACGCAATGGCGGTACATTAATGGGAAATACATTAAGCCGATAATAAAGGTCCTGTCGAAACAGCCCCGTTTCCATAAGTTTCTCCAACTCACGGTTGGTAGCAGCTATAATACGTACATTCACTTTTATAGTATCTGTACCACCTACCCGCTCGAATTCACGCTCCTGAATAACACGCAGCAAACGTATCTGCATCTGCGGTGATAAATCGCCTATTTCATCCAGAAATATAGTGCCGTGGTGCGCCAGCTCAAAACGCCCTTTTCGACTACGCACCGCCCCGGTAAAAGCGCCTCTTTCGTGCCCAAACAATTCACTTTCAATAATATTTTCGGGCAGGGCAGCACAATTCACACGTATAAACGGTTTAGAAGCACGATCACTATTATAGTGTATCGACTGTGCCACTAATTCCTTACCCACGCCGCTTTCTCCCCGGATCAGTACCGTCGCCTCACTCTTCGCCACTTGAAAAATCATGTCAAAAACCAGCTGCATTGCCTTGCTGCGACCAATCATATTCGCTGGATGGAACTTTTTGCGTAATTCATCCTGTAATCGTGTGTTTTCCTCAAGGAGTCGGTCATGCTCTTCCTGGGTGCTTTGGCGTAAACGAACGGCACGTGAAATAAGCGATGCAATAATAGACATCAGGCGAAAATCTTCATTAAGGGAAATACCTTCGTCGAAAATCCGATCAGCGCTAAGGGCACCAATCACCGCTGTCTCCATTTTTATGGGAACACAAATATAGGATATTTCTTCGCGGACAAATTCCTCGCGTGCATGGGTTCGGTTTAGAAACATAGGCTCCTGGGAAATACTTGGAATAATCACAGGACGTCCTGTATGCACGACTTTACCAACGACTCCCTCACCTAACTGATACCGTCCACGCTGCAGCTGTTCCGGAGACAGACCATGGGCAGCACAAATCACTATTTCGCTCATTCCCCGATTTAACAAGGTTATCGTACCGCGCAACATACCGGTATGTTTAGCAATAACCTTCAGTACAGGCCCTAATTCGTCCCGCAAGTCAACACTTCGATCCAGTATCTCGCTAATCTCGTACAGCAATGTGAGTTCACTCACTTCACGCCGTACTACAGCAGTATCAGAAATCATACACCTACCTTTTGGTTACAAAAAAAGTCTAAAATCACCTTTTGGTATGAATTATACGCCTTATTCCTCTTCTTTTCCAAGGAAAAGGCGGATAAAAAGATACAATTAAGAAGTTCTCTGCTAATCTAATTCTGCTTTGGGAAAATATCACCGAAAAATCTGTAAAAAAAACGCCGAAGCAATAATGCTTCGACGTCAAAATCAAAAGGATATGTACTCTCGAAAAGAATTACTCTACAGTAACACTCTTTGCAAGGTTACGGGGCTGATCCACATCACAACCACGATTAACTGCAACATAATAAGAAAAGAGCTGGAGGGGAACAGCAACCAGAATGGGGCTGAACGGCTCGTAACATTCCGGGATATAAATAACGTCTTCACTGTGAGCGAGAATATCTGTATCACCTTCTGTAGCCACGGTAATCACCAGTCCTGCACGCGCCTTGATCTCCTGGATATTGGATACCACCTTTTCATAGGTATCGCCCTGGATCGCCACACATATCACGGGAAGTTCATCGGTAACAAGCGCGATGGGTCCGTGTTTCATTTCGCCTGCAGCATATCCTTCCGCATGAATGTAACTGATTTCTTTCAGTTTCAAAGCACCTTCAAGTGCACTCGGGAAATTATAGCTGCGTCCCAGATATAAAGCACTCTGCGCATCGCGATACTTCGGCGTATCTGCCAACCGCTTGATGGTATCCTGATTATCCAAAACAGTCTGAATTTTGTCCGGCATGGCACGAAGATGGGTAATCATCTCCTTCGCCTGTGCACTATCCATAAGCCCCCGCGATTTGGCAAGCCAGATGGTAAACAGTGCGAAAGCCGTAACCTGGGAGGTATATGCCTTGGTGGATGCCACGCCAATTTCAGGGCCTGCCTGCTGGTAAACAACACCATGTGACTCACGGGCAACACTTGAACCAACTGTATTCACAATGGACGCCACTTTTGCACCCAAGCTCTTGGATACCCGAATGGCTTCAAGAGTATCTGCAGTTTCACCGCTCTGCGAAACAGGAATCATAATAGTATTTGGCGGCACAATCGGATCACGATAACGATATTCAGAAGCCAGATCGAGTTCCACAGGTACCTTGGCAAACTTCTCGATGAGATATTTACCAACCATACCCGCATGCCATGCGGTTCCGCAGGCAACAATAGTGATTTTCTGGCAGGCTTTAAGTTCCTCAACCGTGATATTCATGTCGGGAAGACTCACATCATCCGAACCTTCTTCAACACGACCACGCAGTGTGTTTCGAATGACATCAGGCTGCTGATTAATTTCTTTGAGCATAAAGTGGGCGTAGCCATCCTTCTCGGCCGAGGCATCATCCCAATCCACATGCTTCATTTCCAGGCTCACAGCATTACCATCCAAATCTTCTATGCGTATGCTGCCGCGTTTGATTTCGCATATCTGACCATTATCAATGTAATATACGTCGCGAGTATATTTCATAATCGCAGGTACATCAGAACCAATGAATGCTTCATCCTCACCCACGCCGACAATAAGCGGACTGCCATGACGAGCGGCAACCATCACATCAGGGTTATCTTTACAGATCACGCCAACAGCATAGGCACCCTCTACATCATGCAGCGCACGCTGCACCGCTTTGAACAGATCACCCTGATAATACTTGCGTATCAGGTGGGCAATAGTTTCCGTATCAGTCTCACTGCGGAAAGTTACCCCTTCTTTCTTAAGAGATGCGCGAAGATCCTGGTAATTTTCGATAATACCGTTATGCACCACCGCAATTTCTTTATCCATATCAAGATGGGGATGGGAGTTAAGTTCGCTTGGAACACCATGGGTCGCCCAGCGGGTATGCCCAATACCAAGATTCCCAATCATGGGATTCTTTTCGAGGAGGGCATCCATAATCTTCAGTTTCCCCAGGCTCTTGACACAATCAAGCCCCTTTTCATTAACGACAGCGACACCCGATGAATCATATCCACGATACTCGAGGCGATGTAGTCCGGACATAATGATTTCAACAGGATTCTTATCGCCGATATAACCTACGATTCCGCACATACTAATATTCCTTTAATACGGTTATTGTTTACAAACAAAAATAAATCAGGGCGGGTAAGAATTCGCCCGCCCTGCATATAAAACTTCAGAAAGTCGCGAAAACTATTTGTAGAAGGACTTCGCATCTTCCAAGGTGATGGCTGTGTAATCCCCTGCATGACCTGCCTGACCGAAAGCGTTCATACGCGCTACATAGACATCATACGCTGCTTCACGGGCAGGTTTGAGATAGTCCCGAGGATCGAATTTTTCAGGGCTTTCCATGAACACCTTACGGATGGCGCCTGTAATCGCAAGACGACTGTCTGTATCTACGTTCACTTTGCGAACACCATGCTTGATGCCGTCCTGAATCTGATCAACAGCAATGCCGAAAGTATTAGGCATACTGCCGCCATACTGATTGATAATATCTACCAACTCTTTGGGTACCGAGCTTGATCCGTGCATAACCATATGGCAATTAGGCAGACGTTTATGAATTTCATGAACGCGGTCCATGGCCAGTGTTGGAGGCAGCATTTCGCCTGTCTTCGGATCTTTTCTACCTGATTTATACGCACCGTGACTGGTACCGATAGCAACCGCTAAAGCATCCAGCCCCGTCTTCGCAACAAAATCTTCCGTCTGCGCCGGGTCAGTGAGATGTTCATCCACTTCGTCAGCAGTCAAACCAGCACCATGACCATCTTCAATACCGCCCAGGCAACCCAATTCACCTTCCACGGTTACACCGAGGGGATGGGCATATTCCACTACCTGACGGGTAATATCCACATTCTGTTCATAGGTATTCGGAGTCTTACCATCAGATGCTAAGGAACCATCCATCATTACCGAGGTAAAACCAAGTGCAATAGCTTCTTTACACGATTCAAGGCTATTACCATGATCAAGGTGCATGGATACAGGAATCTGCGGGAATTCTTCCGCTGCCGCTTCCATAAGCTTCTTGAGATAAATCATCTTGCTATATTTAAGGGCACCACGACTCGCCTGAATGATAACAGGGCTGTTGGTGTCATTGGCCGCCTGCATGATAGCCTGAATCTGTTCCATGTTGTTTACGTTGAACGCGCCAACGCCATAGCCGCCTTTTGCAGCTTCATCTAAAATCTGTCTCATAGGTACTAACGGCATACTTTTCTCTCCTTTTATCCCCGATTAATTACAGGGTTTGCGGGTTACTATTGTACAGGGGTAAATCCACACTGAAACTGAAGTCATTGGTGTTAGTAAGCTAGAACGCCTACTTCAATTCTGCCCAAGTACGTAGATGCATCTCTATCGATGCCTAACGAAAATCTTAACATCTCTTATAATACAATAAAGAGGGGGGCAAATTCAAAGATTTATTGATTTGAATAGCAAGATAATCAGAATGACAACAAGCAATGCCAAACAAACATATTGCTTAGACCATCCACTTCCCCCCACACCCGCTGCATAAGTGCTTCATCCCCTGAAATGGGCTTCATACCTTTCTTATGCTGCGCCCAGGGGGTGCAAACACCGGGAGTACCATCGACTGCAAAAGATGGTGTACCTGTAACAAGTTTTCCCTCATTAATGCGAGGCGGCAGTATAGCGCTGGGTGCCGTACCGTATTGCCCGTATTCACGTGTAAACTCAGTCATGACCCGAACATTCTCCGCTTTGGAATCATTCTGCATGATGGCGGAGGCATCCATAATATAGCCCCCGTCCTTCGCCGCAATATCAAGGACTCGTTTACACGCAGCACGGACTTCATCGGGCGTACCATAGGAAAGTATCGCATTCGGAATACCGCCGCTCAGACAAAACTTATCCCCTAATACTTTATGTACTTTTTTCGGGTCGGATCGATCCAGATGAAAGACAATACTGCGGTCGGGAAGTTCACTAAAAGACTCCAGGTGAAAATCCCAACTCCCCTCTCCATAGAAGAGTGTCTGATGTCCACGTTCCCATAATGCCTCGATAATGGGTTTGAGCGTGGGCCAATAATGAGAGTCAAACTGTTTCGGTGAAATAAAAGGTACACAACCGCGATGCATCCAAAATCCGATGGGCACATACCCGTCCGGATCAGCCCCGGACAATGCAATGCTGAACAGGTGCGGCATAAGCGCTTCACAAGCAGCCAATACCTTTTCCGGCTGGGTAATCATATCCATAGCCAAGCCTTCATAACCCCGCAGCTTATCAGCAATGATATCGAAAGGAGCTTTGAAAATACCTGCTATCGCGGATACTGTCCCTGATTCGGCACGGAGGGCGGCACCCTGTTCGGGAAAACCAGAGAAGTAATTCAGCATGGACATGGCACCGCGTACCAACGCCAGCGTATGCCGATAGGTTACCGGTTCACCTGGTGCATTAATTTCCGTGGAAACACGGGGCAGCCAGGTGTTATATAAAAAAGCAGTGGGATCTTCAATAAGCGCATCATATTCATCCGCTTTCATAAATGCCTCTGAAACAGGCGGTTCAATATACTGAAATGCCGTATCCTGCGGCACATCCACCCCCGGAACCCCATAATACCGCAGACCCAGTGCCTGAGTAAGCCCTGTCCATACATAAACCATATTACCCACAGTAGCATCCCAGTCAAAATCCGCAGCGGCGGCACGGGTCGCTTCAAAGGCTTTGTTATAATCGTGAGTTACTTCCTGGCAAGTATACCCCTTATAGGCTGCCACAAATTCTGCGGCAAAAGGACGAATAGGAACGCAATCGGGTTTTTCATTGCGCATGGCTGTTACATATCGGTTCAGTTTCTCCAGATACTTCGTTTCCATGGCGTCATTCATGCTTCATACTCCCGTTTGTTACGAAGTTCGGAGTCTGGACAACAATAAATACATCATGCCCAAACTCCCTCTTCTCCTTAATCTTCACCCAAAATATTACGGTGAAGACGTCTGCTTCACTGCACGACGCTGGGGCGCTATCTCTCTCCTGAATCGTGCCACAGCACGGTTATGTTCTTTCAATGTTTTACTAAATGTATGGGTACGCCCATCCCCGGTGGAAACGAAATAAAGATACGCTACATCTGCAGGTGCCATAGCAGCACTCAGGCTGTTCACGCCGGGACTGCAGATTGGACCCGGCGGCAGCCCGCGATTCATATAAGTATTATAAGGGGATGCGGTTTCCAGATCAGAATACAGCATACGTTCGCCATACTTATTCAAAACAAATTGCAAAGTCGAATCCATTTGCAAAGGAATCTTACGCTGAATGCGATTATAGATTACCTGAGCGACCAGCGGCCGTTCTTCATCTGCACGGGTTTCCCGTTCAACAATAGAGGCAACGGAAAGCAAATAGCGTTTATCCAAATGTCGCGACCCCGGATGTTTTTTGAGTAATATCGCGTATTCCTTTTCGAACTGACTCACCATCCGCTCAATCAAAACTTCCGGTTCAGGATATTCGTCAAAGAAATAGGTATTCGGCATTAAAAACCCTTCAAGGGTGTCCGCTTCAATATCAAGCCGTTCAATAATTTCAGGATTCTTTGCCGCCGCTATGAATTTTTCTCCAAATCCCAGCAGTGCTGCAATCTGAGGAATAGACAAACCCTCCGGGATAGTAACGCGCACCTGATTTGCCAAGAGATGATGAGACGGACCCTCATACAAAAGATGTAGTAATTCCGTGGCAGAAAGACCTTTATACAATTCGTATGCACCATGCTTGATCATATGATTGCTGCGATCCGCCTGTAACGCCAGTCGAAAGAAACCTTCGTACTCAATCAGCTCGTGTTCTTCCAGCAATCGACCAATATCACGTCCCGATGCACCGCTGGGCACAACCACTTCAACGGATGCCCCTTTATGACCGGGACGGGTCACATAGTCATATACAATAAAGGCAGTCAATCCTGCTGCCGCCACCCCCAGAAAAAGAAATGCCCATGTCCAGATAAGACATACCGTGACAAGACGCCAAAATGTCCATTTTCGCTTCTTTACAGCACCGGTATTTTCTCCATTGCTCTTCGTCATTGTTTTGCCTGACTACAGATACTACTCTTCGTATGTTGTTGTATTACGTTGTGACGCACGGCGGTCTAACCAAGTCTGCAGAATCAATGTGGCGGCAATCTGATCTACCTTCCCTTTCCGTTTCCTGCCGCGTACCTTCATATCCCGCGCTACGCGATTCGCCTCTGCCGTACTAAAACGTTCGTCCTGCGTTACAATTTCAACATCCAACAACGCACGTAATCGCGTAATAAGCGACTCCACACGCCCTGCCTGCGGACCAGGCTGTCCATACTGGTCCAATGGCATACCGGCAACAACCCGTACCGGACCGATCTGACGAATCTCCGCCGCCACAGCCTCTGCCATCTCCGCTTCGTTTTTCGCAGAAACTACCGTATACGGGAATGCCATCATCTGTAATGCGTCACTGCGTGCAATACCCGTACGCACATTACCCACATCCAAGCCTATAATTATACCTTGTTCTGTCATCAGAGAATCATAGCAGATCACCCAAGGGATTTGAAACACATAAAACGTAAGAAAAGAAAACGAATCCCCTCCCTGTGTTCCTGGAAGTAAAACGAAAATAGTGTAATTTAATTTAGGTGGACGTTTCCTTGTTCGTGAATAGCTGAAAAAACACATCTTGTGCATATCGGTAGCCGACAGCTTTGAAAGGACAGGTGTTCATTCTCGAGCTAATTTGTACTAAACTAAGATTCAAATCTTTTTTCGCAAGAAAAAAACTCATCCGTGCCACCATATTGTTCATGGAACCGAGTATGGAAGGGTTAGCTGTTTTTACAAATACCACGTTATCCGTATAGGGCGCAAGATGGCTTTGGTAAATCGGCTGCATATTATCTGCTTCCAACTGCTGTTCCAGGGCGGGCCATAACGCTTGCTGGTAGATTCCCGCATTGGTAATTCCCTGTCCCGGCAGTAGCACCGAGTAAAGAGAAGCAGGATTAACCGTTAGAATATATTGTCTCCGATTCGCACGGAACAGATTCGCATACCAACGTAAGTGAGGATAACTGCCAGCAGCAGGAAACGCTGTCGCCAGAGGTACATGAAGTTTCTTCTGCATTTTACTTGTGATGTGAATAAGCATTTTCTTTACTTCCCTTTTATATTTGCTTAGCCCCTCTTCTTATTCATACCTTCGTAAACCTGAAAAGAATTAGCATCAAATTAGTAAATGACTAACGAAGAATTTATGGTCATGAAACATTATCCGCTTCTTTCAGCACCCCCATGATCTCTTTCACCGCATTATCAAGACCGATGAATAACGCACGGGCAATGATATCGTGTCCGATATTTACTTCTCTGAGGTTGGGTATGCGTGCTACAGGCAGCAGGTTACGAACGGTAAGTCCGTGACCGGCGTGGCAGTATAGATTCATTTTCTCCAGCTGTTCAGCACAATCCCAAAGACGCTGCAGCTCACCGTCTGCATCATCGCCAGCAGCATTGGCATAAGCACCCGTATGAAACTCAACAGCATCTGCACCAATTACAGCTGCTGCTTCAATCTGCCCGGGTTCAGGATCAATAAACATACTGACCTTGATCCCCTTCTCGTGCATACTCTGAACTACTTCTGTGAGTTTTCCCACTTGCCCCGCAACATCAAGGCCACCTTCGGTGGTAACTTCTTCACGATTTTCCGGGACAAGGCAAACAATATAAGGTTTGATATCGTGAGCAACGCGGATAACTTCCGGAACGGCCGCCATTTCCAGATTCATGTGTACCAACAACGTCTCTTTGAGAGCGTATACATCCGCATCCTGAATGTGCCGACGATCTGCACGCAGATGCACGGTAATTTGGTGTACCCCTGCAAGTTCACATATTTTAGCCGCCGCTATAACATCCGGTACTACGCCGCGTCTTGCCTGACGTAATGTAGCCACATGATCAATATTGACACCAAGCTCTATCATGATTCGATCCTTTTGTTTAGGTTGCAAACCGACAATAAAAGATCACGACATATACCGTAATCAATCATTCTCATCTGTCCTGCCGTGCAGGACAGCATCACACATTCGTGTCACTTGCGCCATAGCCTTAACCTCATGTACACGCACACAGTGTACGCCTTTCCCGATTGCCATTGCCACTGTTGCCGCTGTACCATAAACACGCTTTTCAGGAGGCATGTCCAGCACAACACCAATAGTAGACTTGTTCGATGTACCAATCAACAGAGGAAGATCGAAGGACTTAAATTCATCTAAACGACGCAATAACTCAAGATTTTGATCCACCGTTTTTCCGAATCCAAATCCAGGATCAAGCCAAATTCGATTTTTGGGAATACCCCGTTCCAATGCATAGGCAATTTGTTCCCGAAAAAAAATGCTGATATCTGCAACAACATCTTCATACTGCGGATTATCCTGCATTGTTCCCGGGGTCCCCCGCATGTGCATGATGACACAATAGGCGCCGAACCCGGCAACCACCTCTGCCATGGCATCATCGCCGCGCAACCCAGTAATATCATTTACCATGACCGCCCCCAGGGACAATGCCCTACGTGCAGTCTCTGCGCGCCAGGTGTCAATGGATACGGGAAGCCCCGTTGCAACAGCGGCTTCAACGACAGGAAGAACACGGCGCAACTCCTCTTCAAGGCTCACAGGATCCGCTCCCGGACGCGAGGATTCCGCACCCACATCAATGATATGCGCTCCTGCTGCCGCCATGGCTTTCACATGGGAAACAGCCTGTTCTGGAGAAAAATAGCGCCCCCCGTCATAAAAAGAATCCGGAGTAGCATTGAGTATACCCATCACCCGGGTATAAGCAGCATCAGGAGGCATTGTTGTCAACACGTGATTCATTATCCGGTACAACTACGCAGTTTCTGAAACTGTGTCATCCGGCGTTATCCCCTTTTCATCCGAAACCTGTTCCTCTGCAACTGCCGCCACAACTGCTTCCACCTCTTCTACCTGTTCCTTATCTTCCTCAGGAACAGGCGGCTTGGGACGATCCGGTAAGACTCCAGGTCCAGCGGCATCAACAATAACAACGTCAATTTCATCCGCATCAAGTGTTTCGCGTTCATATAATGTATCTGCCAGCGCTTTCAAAACATGCTCATATTTTTTTAGCATCTCATACGAATCTTTGTAACTGTCTTCGCAGATACGGTGTATTTCACGGTCCACGGCCGAAGCAGTCTCTTCGCTGAAATCACGGGTTTTCGCAAAATCACGTCCAAGAAATACTTCATCGCCACCACCGAAAGTAATGGGACCAAGATCACTCATCCCCCACTCACAAACCATCTTATGCGCCAGTTGTGTAGAGCGTTTGAGATCATTGGAAGCACCACTTGTAAATTCATCGTAAATAATATCCTCGGCAGCACGACCCGCCATCAGAACGCGAATCATTGCCAAACAGTAGGATCGGGTCATACTATGCCGGTCTTCTTCAGGTAACCAGCTGGTAACACCAAGCGCCATCCCCCGCGGAACAATTGTGACCTTATGGACGGGATCGCTATCAGGTAATAATCTGGCAACTAACGTATGTCCCGCTTCGTGATAAGCTGTAGCTATCTTCTCCTTGGCACTCAAGATCATACTGCGCCGGGCAGGCCCCATCATCACACGATCTTTCGCATCTTCCAGGGTGCCCATTGTCACAGCATCCATCTCCTTACGCGCCGCAAGAAGTGCCGCTTCATTGACCAGATTAGCCAAGTCAGCCCCCGAAAAACCTGGGGTTCCCCGAGCAAGTACGCCTAAGTCTACATTTTCATCCAACGGTATTTTTTGATTCTGAATATGAATATCTAAGATGGCTTTACGTCCCTTGATATCGGGATTAGGCACTATAATCTGCCTATCAAATCGTCCAGGCCGCAACAACGCCTGATCCAACACATCCGGTCGATTCGTAGCCGCCATAAGAATAACACCGTCGTTTGCACTGAAGCCGTCCATCTCAACCAATAATTGATTCAGCGTCTGTTCCCGCTCGTCATGCCCGCCGCCAAGCCCAGCACCCCGTTGACGCCCAACAGCATCAATTTCATCAATAAAAATAATACAGGGTGCATTTTTGTGCCCCTGCTGAAACAAATCACGCACACGACTGGCACCAACCCCCACAAACATCTCAACAAAATCAGAACCACTTATACTAAAGAAAGGCACTCCCGCTTCCCCTGCAACAGCCCGCGCAAGCAAAGTCTTTCCTGATCCCGGCGATCCTATCAACAGCACACCACGCGGTATTTTTCCGCCCAACCGCGAAAAACGTTTGGGATCCTTCAGGAAATCAATAATCTCCTCGAGTTCTTCCTGGGCTTCATCAACACCTGCCACATCCTTAAAGGTATCTTTCTTTTCTCCCTCATTCACCATGCGGGCACGGCTTTTACCGAAAGACATTGCCTTATTGCTGCCGCCCTGCATTTGCCGGAACATAAAAAACCAAAACACCCCGAAGATCAATACGAGAGGAAGTATATTCAACAACAAGCCCTGCCATACCCCACTGGCGACTTTGTAGTCATAGGGTATATTCTGTGCATTAAGTGACTGTCGCCATTCCTCACGAAATTCATTCGTTTTGAAGTCCATGGAATCCTGGCTTTCGACTTCCTCTTTGAACTCCGCGGAAACCTGCAGCAGATTAGATCCCGCCTCCTTGATAACCACCGATTCTATATTTTCCGCATTCAACTGCGTTACAAAATCAGGTTCTTTTAAGGAACGGTGCGTCCCCTGAAATCTTGAGAGATTCGATAGTACCAATACAGCAATAATCAGCAGTACTATCCACATAGAAGCATGTTTTAAAAAATTATTCATACCATATCACATATTTTTGTAATTGAAAAGTAAAATCACACTGCAAAAGTGTACACTCCAGATACCAGAAATAACGCCGCCAAATAACATAAAGTATACACACACGACCTATCATGCGTTACAGTATAATGGAATATGCAGGTTCGATTCCAAAAAATCATCCTAATCAACATCATGTTTATCTTGAAAATAAGAAACAAATAGCGTATCCTTTACTGTATATGAGTGTGTCGTAGTCGTACAGGTATTTTGATACCATCCGCGGGGAATACAGGAAGGGATAGAACCTTGAATCGTATTAAAGTCTGTTTCATCGGGTGTGGCGGAATTGCGAATGTTCATGCAAAGCACCTCTGCAACCATACGGATGTAAGCTTGACAGGTTGTTATGATACCAACATTGAATCGGCAAAGGAATTTTCAGATAAGTACAGTGTGCCAGTCTTCAAAAATGTAGAAACGCTCTACGACAAAACAAAATCTCATGCAGTCTATATTTCTGTCCCCCCCTGCGCCCACGGAAAGTATGAAATCGAAGCGGCAAACCGGGGAATACCTTTCTTTGTAGAAAAACCTATTGCCACCGATTTGGAAACGGCAAAAAAAATTGCCTCCCTTGTAAGAAAATCAAAACTATTAACTTCAGTAGGCTATTGTTTTCGCTATAGTGATATGGTACAGACAGCACAAAAAATACTAAAGGGGAAAGCAATATCCTTGATTACAGGTCTTTGCCACTGCGAGATGCCTCAATCTGCGTGGTGGCGATGCCATGATCAGAGTGGCGGTCAGATTATCGAACAGACAACCCATATTATCGACTTGCTCCTTTATCTCTGTGGACCTGTGTCTGAAGTACATGCAATGGCCAGTCGGGGCTGCATGTCTCAAATTGAAAACTATGATATTGACGACAGTAGTGTATTATCGCTACGACTTAAAACCGGGGCTGTAGCCTCGATTACCTCCACCTGTGTATTAAATAGTCCAGGTCGCACACGCATTGAGATTGTCACTCCGGAAAGAACTGTACACTTCACAGGTAATACGCTTCGAATAAAGGAAGAGCACAAAATTACTGAATACCAAAGTACTACCGATATGTACGCACTGGAAACAAATACATTCATTAAAGCCATACAACAAGGAAAACGGTCCGGGATTCGTTCTACCTATGCCGATGCCTTAAAAACACTACGGGTTACTCTGGCAGCCAACGAATCTATCAACACAGGAATGCCCGTCAAACTGTAACAATCCCTGTTAAAAAAACAAAAGTATCGGTAGCTGAATATAATATCTTGTAAGAATTTGTCTGGAAGCAAAACAATTGCATACAATGCCGCAGACGTAAAAATTTATAGTAGAAGGGTAAACATATGCTCTATAGACAATTGGGTAAGAGCGATCTTAATATTTCGGCAATTTCCTTTGGTGCTTGGCAAATAGGAGATCCTGATTTCTGGGGAACAGAAACAGAAGCGAATCCTGAAGATACTGTTGCAGCCGCCATTGACGCAGGCATAAACTTTTTCGATACGGCAGAAGTATATGGCGACGGAAATTCGGAAGTTATACTGGGAAAAGCGTTGCAAGAAAAACGGGATAAGGTATACATTGCAAGCAAGGTTTCCACAGATCATTGTACCCCTGAGGGCGTACGCAAAGCCTGCGAAAGCAGCCTGCAGCGATTGGGAACCAGTTGGATAGATTTATACCAGATCCACTGGCCTTTCAATAACTTCTGCTACCATGATGTCTACATGGAACTGGAAAAACTTAAAAACGAGGGAAAAATACGACACGTTGGGCTATCCAATTTCGGCTCCAGAGATATCGGTGAATGGATGGGGGAAGGCGTTGCTGTTTCAAATCAGTTAGGTTACAATCTTCTCTTCCGTGCCCCCGAATATGACATGATACCCACCTGTCGCAACTGTAACTTAGGAGTAATCACTTATATGCCCCTGATGCAGGGGCTGCTCACAGGCCAGTACGATTCCGTTGAAAAAATCCCGATGCCACGTCGCCGTACACGACATTTTGACGGAAAACGCGAAGGCGCACGGCATGGTCAAGCCGGACACGAAGAAGTACTGATGGATACCGTAGAAGATCTCTTTGATTTTTCAGATGCCATCGGCATCCCCATGTCTGTTTTATGTCTCTGCTGGATTATGGTACAACCTGGCATTACTTCAGTAATACTTGGGTCACGTAATGTAGAGCAACTCCTGCTAAATCTGCAGGCAGCTGACTTAAATATTGGACCCGCCGCGATTGCGCAACTGAATGAATTTACCTTCCCTTTGAAAGTAGCAATGGGTGAGAATTGTGACATGTGGGAATCAGAAAAGAATAGTCGTATCCACTAGAAAGATAAATCGATGATTACTTTTGTTATTCCTGTATACAATGAAGCACAAACCCTTGAAGCATTGACTGCAGGAATTCACGATCATATTGGAAACCGCGAGTACGGAATTCTTTATATTGACGATGGCAGTACAGACGATTCATGGAAAGTATTACTTGCTCTTCACGACAATTCACCTCAAGTTGAAATAATCCGTTTACGCCGAAATTTCGGTAAAACAGCTGCCCTGTCTCTTGGTTTTGCAATTGCTAAAAGTGACATTGTCATTACTATGGATGCCGACCTGCAAGATGATCCGGCTGAGATACCCAATATACTGGCAAAGTTTGAAGAAGGTTATGATATTGTATGCGGTTGGAAACAACGTAGAAATGATCCTTGGCATAAAACATTCCCTTCCCGTATATTTAATGCCTGGATAGCCCATACTTTCAAGCTACCCCTTCATGATGTTAATACCGGTTTTAAGGCGATACGCGGTACGGTAGCGGAACAGTTACCCTTGTGGAGTGATATGCACCGTTTAATCCCTGTTTTTGGTGCGCACATGGGATATAAGGTTACTGAAATACCAGTGAAGCATCATCCTCGAAAATTTGGACATTCAAAATACGGAGTGGAACGTTTTTTTCGCGGTGCCGTTGACGCTGTAACAGCAAAATTTCTGACCCGTTATGGTAACTCCCCGGGTCAGTACTTCGGCAGAATGATGCTGTTCTGTATTTCGCTGGTGGGCATGTCATTTGCGGTTTCCCTATGTGCTGCTTTTATTGTGCCCCCGTTATATGGGGATCTGCCTTATAGCGAACAGCTGATCTTGACAGTAATGGTAATGTTAGCAACAATAACCAGCCTTGTAATAATCGGTATCGGTGCCATAGGATTTGGACTTGGTTTACTAGGCGAGCTAATACTGCGACAACTGCCCGCGCCGAATCCGAGACAATATATCGCCGAATCGCATACCACGAGATACATGGTTTTCGATGAAGATAACAGCGAATAACAGTATAATATACTGCTTGCAGCAACAATTATAAACAATCACAAAATGTATAGCCTAGTCTATGCATTTTATTCATGAAGATTAAACAGCAAGGATATAACGCATGCCTCCCAAAAATCCGCCCCATCCCCTGGAAGGAAAAAGAGCGCCCGCATTCACACTGGAATCCAGTGCAGGATCAGCACTAAGACTATCCTCTCTGAAAGATCGTATTGTGGTATTATATTTTTATCCTAAGGACAACACCTCTGGATGTACCGTCGAAGCCAAAGAGTTTCGGGACACCTGCAACTCCTTTACACAAGCCGGGGCTGCTGTTTTAGGGGTAAGCCCTGATTCCATTGTATCTCATAATAAGTTCATCACCAAGTATGACCTGAATTTCCAGTTACTGTCCGACCCTGAACATACTGCCGCAAAAAAATATGGCGTATGGGTGGAGAAAAATATGTACGGCAGGAAATATATGGGAATACAGCGGGCAACATTCCTCATTCAAAAAGGCGGTAAAGTATGCCGGGTATGGTCCAAAGTTAAAGCAAAAGGACATGCACGGGAAGTACTCGAAGTCATAGAGTCTTTAGCTGATTAAAGGAAAAGCCATTATGTTATTACAACCAATTGACTGGATGATCGTAGGGCTGTTTTTCCTGGTATCGTTAACCATCGGTATCGCAGTTACCCGCAAAGCAGGAACAAGCACTGCAGAATTCTTTGCAGCCGGACGCAGTATGCCCTGGTGGCTGCTCGGTATCTCCATGGTCGCAACCACCTTTTCCACAGATACACCGAATCTGGTAACTAATTTTGTACGCGAAGAAGGAGTTGCAGGCAATTGGCGCTGGTGGGCTTTTCTGATCAGCGGGATGCTAACCGTATTTGTCTATGCCCGCCTCTGGCGGCGTTCCGGTGTCTTGACAGACCTTGAGTTTTATGAACTGCGCTACAGCGGAAAATCAGCTGCATTTGTACGGGGATTTCGTGCAATATATCTGGGGGTCTTTTTTAATGTTATTATTATGGCATCGGTTACGCTGGCTGCCATTAAGATAGGAAGTGTCCTGCTTAACCTGACCCCCATACAAACTATATTAATAGCGAGTACTGTTACTGTAATCTACAGTTCACTCGGTGGCTTACGCGGTGTACTCATCACCGATGTAATACAGTTTGCCATGGCAATGATCGGTGCCGTAGGTGCAGCTTATATTGCACTGCAACGACCTGAAGTAGGGGGACTCTCCGGCATGCTTTCCCATCCTGACTTACAGGGAAAATTATCGCTCCTGCCGGATTTCACCAATCCCAACCAACGAGATCTTCTGATTGGTATGTTTCTTATGCCGGTTATGGTGCAATGGTGGAGCGTATGGTACCCCGGTGCAGAACCGGGCGGGGGTAGTTACACAGCACAACGTATGCTTGCTGCGAAAGACGAAAATAATGCGCTGGGCGCGGTCTTCCTATTTAATGCCGCTCATTACGCATTGCGCCCCTGGCCCTGGATCATTGTGGCATTGTGTTCCATAATCGTTTTTCCCAGTCTGGATTCATTACGGGAAGCATTCCCACATGCAGCTTCCATTGTTGGTAATGATATGGGATACCCTGCGATGCTGACCTTTCTTCCCGCTGGACTACTTGGGCTTGTAGTGGCATCCCTGATCGCTGCTTACATGTCCACCATTTCCACCCATCTGAACTGGGGGGCATCATATATAGTTCATGATTGTTACCAACGATTTATTCGTCCTGACAGCAGCGAAAAAGAACTGGTACTGGTAGGACGAATTTCCACTGTGGTACTAATGATACTGGCCGCTATGCTGGCACTCAATCTGGAATCTGCCCGTGGTAATTTCGAGATCATACTGCAGGTAGGTGCTGGTACCGGACTTATCTTTATCTTGCGCTGGTTTTGGTGGCGTATTAACGCTTACAGCGAAATTACTGCCATGGCCGTATCTTTTCCAGTAGCAGTTTACTTAAAAGTTATTCATGAAAAACTGGGATACACCCCCATAGACAGCGATCTTCAGTTGGTGCTCACAGTCGCCATTACCACAGCAGCATGGGTACTGGTTACCTTTTTAACTCCCGCTTCGTCTGAAGAAACACTACGCAACTTCTGTAAACTAATCCGTCCCGGCGGTCCTGGATGGCGACATTTTACCAAAGATCTTCCCGATGCCGCCCCTGGCGAAACTGCTTGGCAAGTGCCTCAGGGTATTCTGTGCATGATGCTTGGTTGTGTTTCCATATATTCGGTACTATTCGCCACAGGCTATTGGCTTTATGGACGCTATGGTCTGGCATCATCCCTTACTGCACTTGCTATCGTTTCCGCAGTTATTCTGACACGACAATGGCGCGCATTTATAGCGCATTCCTAATAAACTCTTTCCCACTATGGAGAACTCACTGAAATGAAAGTTGGTATGATTGGATTCGCACGATCTGGAAAAACGACTGTGTTTAACGCCATTACAGGCGCATCTGCTGAAGTAGGTACTTATGGTAACCGTGAAGCAAATCTGGCAGTTATTAAGGTACCGGATGACCGTGTAGACAAACTCTCCGAAATTTTCAAACCAAAAAAGAAAACCTATGCGGAGTTTGAATTTATTGATATTGCACCTGCGGAAAATGCAGACAATAACAACGCACTCGATAATGCCGCATTAAACCTGTTGAAAAATGCGGATGCACTGGTACATGTGGTACGCGCCTTTAAAGATGAAAATGTGATGCACCCGCTGGATAGCGTCGACCCGGCGCGAGACGTTCAAGCCCTGGAAGAAGAGCTGCAAATAACCGATTTTATTATTATAGAGAAACGCATTCAACGTCTAGAAAAAGAACGGCGCAAAGACCAGGAATACGATCTGCTCATTCGTTGTAAAGAACATCTGGAAACGGGAAATCCATTGCGTAACCTGTCCATGAATCCACAGGAAGAAACTTTACTGCGCAGTTTCACCTTCCTATCCCAAAAGCCCATGATGCTGCTTGGTAACTATGGCGAGGATGCAATAGGCAATGAAGATCCCGCCCGGCTTAGCAAAACAGCAGAAGAACAAAATCTCAAACAGATTGAATTCTGCGGCACGCTGGAGATGGATGTCAGCCAATTACCCCGCGAAGAACAAGCTGATTTCCGGGAAGAGTTAGGGCTGGGAGAAGAATCACGCATACGATTTATCCAGTTTGCGTATGAAATGCTCGGGCTAATGAGTTTTCTAACCGCTGGTGAACCGGAAGTACGCGCATGGACTATACGAAAAGAAACCCGCGCTGTAGATGCCGCCGGCGTCATTCATTCAGACATCAGTCGCGGATTTATACGTGCAGAAACGGTCGCATATAATGATTTTATGGATGCAGGTTCCATGGTAAAATCAAAAGAAAACGGAAAGGTACGCCTTGAAGGAAAAGAGTATATCGTCAAAGATGGCGACATGCTCCTATTTCGCTTCAACGTGTAACCCCCGTCACACGTATAAACCAAAGAGGTCTGACACGTTCCCGTACCAGACCTCCGCGGAAGGAGAAACGCCACTTAGTGGCATTGACCAATTTAATTATACCATATTTTCAGAAGATCGGTAAGTTTTACCCAGAAAACAATATGTTTGCATACTATTATGATTTTGTTCGGTCAAATTATCTCTATTATCTAATCATATTGCTCTTAAGTCCATCTGCCAGATCACCTATTTCGATGTACATCGTCAGTTTTTCCAGATAATGCTTAGGGATACCGGATTCACCATAGTACGCACCAGCAACCTGTCCGCATATTGCTGCTGTAGTATCCGCATCATCCCCTAGGTTTGCCGCCATAAGTACTGCCTCGTTGAAAGTTTCTGTTTTCATAAAACACCACATTGCTGCTTCAAGACTTTTAACAACATACCCCGTTCCACGGATTTCTGAAATCTCTTTTTGAAGATAATCAGCTTGTGCAATAGCAATGATGGCATCATCTCCCGTAAAAGTTTTGCTGTCCGCCAAAGCCGTTTCGGATTTTGATGCACCTGCAAGGGCACGAATAAGAATTCGGGCAAAAAGGCGGGATGCATCAATACATTGCTCGCATCCGTGAGTGGTTTTTGAACTTTTCGCTGCATAACATTCCGCTTCATTAATATCTGGATAATAAAACATCGGTATGGGGGCAAGCCGCATAATACATCCATTTCCCGCAGACCGCGGAGCAGTGGAACCGGAAAAAGGGTCGCCTGTTTTTTTGAACTTCTGCAGTGCGCTGGAAATGGTGCCGCCAATATCAAAACAGTCCCCTGTACTACTAAGATAACCGGTTTCAGCCCAACGCGAATAACGTTCCATCTGGTCCTGCGCATCAAATTTATTACATTCGATCAAACTGGTTGCCAAACATAAAGCCATAGAAGTATCATCTGTCCATTGACCGGGTTTCAAACGAAATGGTCCGCCGCCAACCATATCAGTTAAAGGTTCAAAAGTTCCTCGTGGCGAAAATTCCACTGAAGTTCCAATGGCATCTCCTGCAGCCAATCCCAATAAGCAGCCGCGAAATCTATCTTGTGTATCCATATTATTTATTCTCTCCCTTCGTTTGTATTTTTAAATATGGCGAAGAATTCACAATCATCCTGAATAAGAAGATAATTTCAGGCAAACTCTTCCGTAATACAAAAATGCAGCGTACCCGCAGTGGAGGAGTCATACTGAAATCCGCCCGTAGTAAGTTTACCACAGAAAAATAAATCTGCACACTTATTCCCATACACATAGCCCTAAGTTTTGCTGATAATATTTTAAACTGCTTGATTCAATGGGTTGATACCTTTATTTTTATGGTGTATACTGCCCCTGTTTTAGTATAGAGAGTAACCGAAAGGATTCTTCATGGGTAGATCGTCATTGCTTCTAGTTGGTATTACCCTAATCTGCGGCACCCTGCTGGGATGGGGTGGTGCCTCAATACTCAATCGATTCCGTGATGTGTCTGTTGAAACAAAGGCGAGTACTACTGAAACCATTTCTACTGATCAACAACAGAAAACCTCCGTTCAGAGCCCTGTAACAAAAACTCCCGCTATACAAAGAGAAGACATTCTAAACATCACACCCTCTGAAACACACCCGCAAAACAAGATTGTCATAAGTATAAATGGTGCGGTGCGGCATCCGGGTGTTTATACCTTTGCAGAAGGCGCACGGGTAAATGACGGCATTAGAAAAGCAGGCGGGACGGCTATAGAAGCAGATATTGGCGATATTAATATTGCAGCACGGATGATGGACAATACATCCCTGTATATCCCCTTTCAAATCTTCCGTCACCAGAAACAACAAACCCTGATAGCCAAACGTACAGCAAGTGCTGCAGAAATAAATCCACCGCGATATACACGCAGCGGCTGGGCGTTACAACAACCTTCTGGATTTACTTCAGAATCTGATCCCTCCCCCGCAACAACAGCGGCATCAGTACCAGCCGAAGCCACAGCCACACCTGCTTCAGGTCTGGTAGATCTTAATCAGGCAACTCTTAACGAACTTCAAACTTTGCCCGGAGTAGGTCCCAAAACCGCAGAGAAAATAGATGCCTATCGCCGTACACAGCCATTCCGAACAATTGAAGATCTTGAATCGGTCCACGGCATCGGCCCCAAACGAATGGAGACACTGCGCAGCCTTATTATCGTGAATTAACGGTTTTTATAAACGATGGAATCGCGCAGCACTACTATGTGATGATATTCAGATTTTTTAGCATAAATAAGAAAAAATGGAAATGGATATTTTATAGTTTCCTTTTTGTTTTTATTCCCATTATTCTCTGGTACCCTGCCGATAACCGCCTTATAGAAGCACCGGTCAAACTCAATACGCCCTCCGAACGAATAATCGTTACTCCACAACAGCACGACAAAATAACATACTCCCTGCCTATAGGTAAACTACAAAAGCAGGAAGGACGCACCAGCACTTATACAGCAGAAACTGCGGAAATCCCCTCCCACAGCAAACCTCAATATTTGAAAAAATACCCCTGCATGTCGCTCCCTATCCCGGTATTACTCGAAGGTATTGTGAACGATTCAGAAGACATGGATATCTGGGGAATAGCAGCTCTTGCAACGCGACATGATGAAGCAGCCCCTCTGGTTGAAGCCATGCTGCGTAATGGATCGCCCTGGCAGCAATACAGTCTTGCACGAAAACTAAAGGACGTCGCAGGTGAGCACTATAAGAAAAGTCTTGTAATGCTTGCAACGGCTTCCAACACACATCCACAAGCCCGAATAGGCGCATTCTATGGAATC
The DNA here is from genome assembly GCA_023145975.1 of Candidatus Hydrogenedentota bacterium. GTDB lineage: Bacteria > Hydrogenedentota > Hydrogenedentia > Hydrogenedentales > CAITNO01 > SLFT01. The sequence goes on from JAGLCZ010000777.1 coordinate 36,620, forward strand.
TCCAATATACCGTTGGAAAATCCTGTAATACAAACATTGCTGCATACAGCCCGAAATACTACCTCGCCACTAATCCGACGTACAGCACTTATAGCACTATCCGGTTCCAGATTATCAGGACAAATCAATGAAGTAAAATCATTGTTCCATGACCCGGATCCCCTTACCCGCCTATATGCTGCACGACTGCTTCTTGAAGAAGGAGAAGAAATTCCTACAGATACCTGTATCGATCTAAGCTCCCATGATGATTATCTCGTGCGTGAAGAAGCGTACTCCCTTCTGGGATATTATGACGACAAAATAATTTCAGACTTTTTAAAAAATGCGGGGAATAAGGAAACAAACCATTCTGCCGCCCGTTCGATAAGAATTGCACTTTGGATGCAGCGGCTCCGATCTCATCCAGATCAAACCATCCTTTCCCTGTTGGATATGGAAGACAATCGAGAATGTTGGCAGTGCATACAATATGCAATGCATCACAATAAAACCTTGGGGATAAAGGCACTGACTGTCGTAGCAGAATCCAACTCCCCACTTAGCGAAACAAGCCTGGCACAACTGATAACCATGCAGGGAACAGACCCGACAGAGCAATACGAAAAGCATTCCAGTAACACAGAAAACACCTATGACACCCCACGGATAAGTGAAAAACACTTTACAATCATTCATGCAAGTATGGCGCAATACAATGTGAAATTGCATAACACCCAGGAGTCCCTCCCAAAAATAAACGACCTTGCCGAATCACCATTCGTACAAGCAACCATTCTTGAAGACACTGGCACCAAACCCGTTACTCATGCACACAATCCACTCACAGGCCGCGGCTTCATACGCAAAAAGGGCTTCGGCGGTTCAGCACGACTTTATGCCCTGGAACTACTGGAAGAGCTTGACACTTTCTATGCAGCCACAACTCTTTCATACACAGAATTATACGATGCATGGTATTTGGCAGGCAGAATTTTTCATTTGTTACAAGATATGACCAGCCCATTACATATATTCAGTGAGTGGCATATACTAAATGCTTGTCATTTTGAACTTTACTGGTATCCTTTGAGTGAAGAAGTATTCCGACTGGTAGACCTCTGGGATATACAACCGACCAATCCCCCCCATCTCCCCGCCGCAGCAACTGCACTACTCGACACCCACACCCGCAGTACACTGGAACAACGTATTGAAAATCTACCGAACACACTTATATCCCACATGGATGCACAATCCTGGAGTACCTATTATCGCGCCTCCTTCTGGGGAGAACTCCGCTATGACGAAGAAGCCGTGGTACAACAAAGCTCAGCAACGACTTTTGATGATGGTGAAATAAAAGCACATCCCAATATACTAGGCTTGATATTTGACGGTAACATACGTTATCACCCTTCCTGGTGGGGAGACTACTTTGAGATAACCGACCGCCTGGGCAACACCTTTTCATGGAATCGTATGCGCGTACTGAACGCGTGGCGCCCCTGCCCGAACCCATTCAGACAACACCTTAGCGACGGTCACATATCCTTACCTGTAACATTGGATAACGAGAAAAAAACGATCCGTATAACCGGTCGTTTTTTCTTTACACATAAGGGAACAAACACTCCCTACTGCTATCCATTCACCTATCCCGACGGCACCATCATGAGCGAACATTTAGTGCAATACTACGGGACATACCTCTTCCCTGTTATGGTCGCCTACAATGGCGGCTGGCTCGCGTCTTTAGCAAAACACTACCCTGATTTATTTCAATCAGAAACGGCAGCACACGCAAAAGATAATGAAACAGAAGAGAAACAGGGAGTATTAGAGACTATAATTCATATACTACAGAAAATACTGTACGGCAATATCATGTCATTGGAAGAAGAATCACACGCTGAAAGTACATTTAAAGAATACTTGCGACTGCATCCCCCCTGCTGTGGCTGTACGCCCTAACGCTATAGAAAAGGTGAGTGCAAAACGTTATAATTGCACGCTGTTGATAACTGCCTGAATGTCTGTGGCCGAAAGACCACGCCCATCTACATCAGCATCATAGGCAATGGTTCTTCCTAAAACAGCATCCACTGCCAGTTGAATATCGACACTATTTCGTAGACCATCAACGTTAATATCTCCATCCGACATTCCCACATCAACACGCGCTGCAGGTCCGGAATTAACAACTATATTATCCATGTAATAACTAATATAGCTTTCGGCATGAAAAGAAATATCGTATGTTCCTGCCAATACCAGCTTATGATAATTCCCAAAATCGGCATCAGAAAAAACAGGCTGTGGATTGCCTGCCAACAACACCTTGCTCCAAACGGGCACATCAGTATTGCGATCACGCGTTAGCCCACGTACACCGATGTGAGCCGTTTCTGCATACGCATACATGGCATCCCGGTTCTCTGCCCAATATTGCGGCAGCAATGTCGGACTCGGCTTCTTGATGTACGATAATTCTATCGTTACTTCCGGACATCCCATAAATCGATAATTCCAGTCCATCATCCCGCCGGTTATACTATACCAATACGAACCATTGACAATACCTTGCGGATAGTTTCCTCCAGTATACATAGGCGTGTTGAGAGTGGAATACTGCAGGGAAATATATTGAAACATGGCATCATCCGGCGTAGGCGCCTCAGTACCACTTGAAATCCCCGGGATATTATCAAAGGGGTAATTAACAATCAAAGCACCTGTATGATAATTGAGGGAGAGGGCACAATGATTTTCAGCACTCCATCGCATAATATGGGCAATTTCCGGTTCGCGATTTCCCTCGCCAAGAGGCTCCCCGTCAAACCAGGTAGTGGAAAAATCTGACGGATATGCAGGAAATGAACGGTTTAAATCAATATTATGAGCATTACGCCGCATACTTATCACGAATCCATCCGGATTCATTATGGGAACAAGCCATATAACTGTTCTGTCCAAAAAATCCGTAATATAGCTATCTGTACCATAACCGGTCAACAATTCATCAGCGAAATAAAGGCAAAGTTCCGTACCAACAGGTTCATCACCGTGCATAGTAGATATGTATTTTACGGCAGGTTTGTCGGCAGGTACACCCGGATTTGATGTTATCTTAATCGCCCATATATCAATTCCATTCACAGATTTCCCCAACGTCGACATCCGGCATAATCCTGGATAATCCTGCTGATATGCCGCAAAAAGAGTCTCAATATCCCCGGGCGTTCTGTAAGCATCTGCCTTGTCAACCTGATCCGAACAAGGCTGTACCTCCACCAGAAGCACAGGATAACCAAGGGAAGCTATCTCCCCGTATTCAAACTCATCGAGGTACAGAGTCGCTGTCAGTTCATAAACACTGCCCACATTAAACCCTGCATCCAACAATGTAATAAGTGCCAACTGATCCGGCGCTGTAACCTCCACGACATAAATAGGAGGTATCTCTAATGCAGAAAGAACACCGTCTTCCGCTGTCAACTCAGCTGCGAGAAAAGACAGCGACACGATCATACAAAGACCTATTTTTAAGCAAATGCTCATTAATGTGAATCCCTGAAACCAGCGGAATATCTATCCGTTACTCCAAATTTCCAGTGTTTTATTTTTTGGTACGTTCGCCGCTACCGCCATCCCACACGCCGCCGGTGGAAAAGTTATAACGATATACCTCTTTCCCCTTGATATCACCGGCAATAGACGCAGACTCTGCCGCCGCCGCCGCTTTTGTTCCTTTGGGAAGCCCCTTAAACAAACGATATTTATACTGTATAAGCCCGGAAAATCCACGGCTGCGCGTTCCTCCGCCGGAAACAGACTGTACATCCAGCGGGTAATAGGTTTCATACACTTTCACCTGCTTATAATACTTTCCGCGTACGCCCTTTCCGTCAAACAAAATTTCGCCATGCCGCCCCAAAGAATTGAGCCGTTTAATTTCAACGGCTCCAACACTATCCATCTCCTCAAAAACCCGATCTGAACCGGATACGTATCCTTCCGGACGTTCACCCAATCCAAAATCCGCCAATACTTTTTCCGTCACACTTCCCGAACCACTCTGACACGCTGTCAGTGTCAGACATGCACAAACAAGTAACATCCATTTCACTTCTGGATCCTCCTGTAGTTTTTATTGGCTTTAACACCTGTAATCGATAATTAATCTATTTTAAGTATAACATGAGCCTACTCACATTGTAGATAATTTCCCATGCCATCAAGCATATCCATAAGAAAGGGGATTCACTCTATCCTTAGAAAAACACTGGATATATTAAAACCCATCCCGTACTTTTAATTTTTCTATGACAACAAATTCTTTTTCAGAAAATCATAACTTAGTTGCGCACATTCAAAAATGTCACGGTCGGCATTATCCTGTTCATAAACCCACCACTCAACGCCCGCCTTTTTTCCTGCAGCAAATATCTCATCCCAGTTGAGTATACCCTGTCCCAACGGCATAAACTGTGCACCTCTCAGTATACGCTTCTTTGCCAAATCCTTGGCATGAATAACGGGGCAGCGATTCGTATACTTGAGCAAGGTGGCTGCCGGATCAGCGCCTCCTACATAAACCCATGCAAGATCGAGTTCCGCACAAATATTTTTGGGATCGGTTGATTCATAAAGAATATCAAGTTTCGTTCGTGGATCCTCTGGAAAAGTTTTAAACTCTGAATCATGATTATGATAGGACAAGCGCATTCCAACTTCACGCAGTTTTGCACCGACAGCATCCAAACGTGCTGCCCCCCGCTTCCATGCTTCCAGTGAATCACGGCAATCCCCCATCATACCACCGGGTGCGACATCCATGGATCCCACTGTTTTCCAAAATTTGACCTGATTTTCAAAATCAGTCTCAAAGCCTTCCACCCCGCAATGAGCAGCAATTGCTTTCAGACCTGCTGTGTCAAGGGAAGCGCGTATCTCTTCCGCCGGCAGATCCGGCATACCACTCCACTGCACATATTCCCAGCCCATGTCACGTACTTTTTTCAGTGTACCCGCCAAATCGTCACGCGCCGGTTTTCGGAGCGAATACAACTGCAACGCAATCCCTTTCATAGACTCCCCTTTCTCTTCCGCTATTGCCATACCTGCACGGGCTGAAACTGCAAGCGCACCAAGAGCAAGAAGAGCATCCCTGCGTGATATATCAGATCCATAGTTTTTTGACATGGTGGAATTCCTTTCTGATTATTCTGTATCTTTTATCAAAAACAACTCACCAAGTATAGTCTTTTTATTTCAACTACAGCAAGTCAGGGATCTGTTTTTCGTAGTGACTGTTTTCAAGCCCCTTCATCTACTGCGCGGCAAAACAAGATACCCCTTCCATATCCGCAATAATAAACACTGACAACAGCTATGCCAACACACGAATAAGGTTATGATTTATTTTGAGGCAGTGCAGCACAATCAAGGTTTCTTGCCGCCTGTGCTTCATTTAATCTGCCTACGGGCAGAGAAACAGGAGCATGATGCAGCGATTCCGGATCCTCGATTGCAGAACGTGCTATCTCCAGCATTGCATCACAAAAGTCGTCCAGTGTCTCTTGCGACTCCGTTTCAGTAGGCTCAATCATAAGCCCTTCCTTGACGGTAAGCGGAAAATATACTGTAGGTGCATGAAAGCCGCGATCAAGAAGGGCTTTCGCAACATCCAGCGCACGGATACCATGGTCGGCAGTCATATCGGCTGCAGTCAGCAAACACTCATGCATACACAATCCATCAAAAGCGGGACGCCAATGTTCCTTCAACCGCGCAAGCACATAGTTCGCGTTAAGAACTGCATTCTCGCTGATCTTTTTAAGCCCCTCTCCGCCAACAGCCAGAATATATACATATGCCCGCAACGCTACCAGGAAATTGCCAAAAAAAGGAGCCATTCTGCCAATGGAAGAATCACCAAAATGCAAATCATAGATTCCATCATTCTTTACCACTCTTGGATTGGGCAGGAAAGGAGCAAGCCGTTCGCCCACAGCAATAGCCCCTGAACCAGGGCCTCCCATTCCGTGCGGCGTTCCAAAAGTTTTATGCAAATTGTAGTGCATTACATCAAAACCCAGGTCACCTGGACGGCACTTGCCAAGAATAGCATTCAAATTGGCACCATCGTAATACATAAGCGCACCGTGTTCATGTGCCAATGCCGCAATTTCTGCTACATGCGGTTCAAATAATCCATGGGTATTCGGGCAGGTAAGCATGACACCTGCCACATGCTCGCCCATGAGTGCGGCATACGCATCATAATCCACACTACCCTGCGCGTTGGACGGCAAAGTCACTGTTTTGAATCCTGCCATAGCGGCACTTGCCGGATTGGTGCCATGAGCAGAATCAGGTATTAGAATGGTATCGCGTTTCATATCGTTTTTAGAACGGTGATAAGCGGCAATCAACAATACCCCTGTAAGTTCGCCATGAGCACCTGCCATCGGTTGTAAGCACCCTGCAGCCATACCCGCAATTTCCGCCAGAAGCCTCTCCAATTCATACACCACTTCCAGTGCACCCTGGCAAGTTTCGCGATAGGCCGGCACAAGGGTCAGACCAGGATGCAAGGACGCAAATCCCGGTAATGATGCCACACTCTCAGAAATTTTCGGGTTATATTTCATGGTGCAGGAACCCAATGGATAAAAATGGGAATCCACTCCGAAATTGCGACGGGACAAACGTGTAAAATGACGAACGACATCCATCTCACTAAGTTCGGTCAATGCCAGTGGGGTATCCCGTTGAAATACTTCGGGTAATGAAACATCCGGCACATCCAGAGGTTCCGGCATCACAGCACAACGCCCTGGTGCTCCTGTTTCAAAAATAGTCTTTATTTTATTCATGACACGCCTCCTGCAATACCGCCGCAAAGGAATCCAGTTCATCCCGCGTTCGTTTTTCAGTAACAGCCACCAACAAGTCATTCGGTTTGCCGCACCCTAACGTATGCAGGGGAATCCCTGCCAGGAAACCTTTCTCCAATAATGCAGCAGCCACCACTTCTGCATTTTTGGGCAAACGCACTGCAAATTCATTAAAAACAGGTCCATCATTCAACACCTGGACAAAGTCTAATTTTGACATCAAATAGGCTGTCTTGGCATGACAGGCGTATGCCGTTTCCCGCAACCCTTCCTTACCAAGCAGACACAAATGAATCAATGCGCGCAATGCGCATAACGCCTGATTAGAGCATATATTCGACAACGCCTTTTCTCTTCGGATATGCTGCTCACGCGCCTGCAATGTCAACACATATCCCGGGCGCCCCTTATCATCAGCAGCTGCTCCGACTATACGTCCGGGCATCTTACGGATATATTTCTTTTTCGTCGCCAGAATACCAAGGTAGGGTCCCCCGAAACCCAGGGGCAATCCCAAACTCTGTCCCTCTGCCACAGTGATATCCGCTCCCATGGAACCAGGTGTTCTGACAATTCCAAGGGAAACAGGGTTCACCGCCATAACAAGAAGTGCGCCAAGCTCATGGCACTGCTGCGCCAAATCAGCATAATCCTGCAAGGTCCCCAGAAAGGCAGGATTCTGTACAATAACGCACGCCGTCTCTTCTGAAATGGGCTCGCTGCCCGTCTCTATTTTCAGAACGGAACCTGCTGCATGGGTTTCCAGCATTTGTTTCCAGAGTGGATGCACGGAATCGTGAACGATAACGCGCTGCCGTTTTGTAATACGCGCTGCCATGACAGCAGCTTCAAAGATTGCTGTACCGCCATCGTAAAGGGAAGCATTTGCACACTCCATATCCATCAATCTGCAAATAAGGGATTGGTATTCGTAAATAGCCTGCAATGTCCCCTGAGAACATTCCGGCTGATACGGGGTGTATGCCGTATAAAACTCACTGCGTCCGGCTAATGCATCCACTGCAGCGGGAATATAGTGATCATAGTATCCACCGCCCATGAAGCACACCTGCTCAGCATTATTACGCTGTGACAACGCCTTAAATTCACGAAGCAGAGCTGATTCGTTTTTACCTTCAGGCATATCCCAGGAATCCAAACGTAAGGATTCGGGAATGGCAGCAAAAAGCTCTTCCATAGCTTCTACACCGACAGTCTTAAAAATATCCCGTTTTTCAACTTCTGTGATTGTCGTCCAATCCATCTTGAATACTCCTCAAGATTCCGAAAAGAAAATTCCTGCATCAAAGCAGTATCTCACCACAATACAATCACTAAACAGTCTTAAGATATCCGCGATAAGAACGGGCATCCATAAGATCTGCATACTCTTCCTCGTTGACATCTTTCATTTTGACGATCCATCCTTTTCCGTAACAATCACGGTTTATGAGATCGGGTTCCATTTCCAGTGTATCGTTCACTGCGAAAACCGTGCCGCAAATGGGTGCATAAATATCGTTCGCCGCCTTTACGGATTCAACGATGGCAATATCTTCGCTCCGCTCCAGGAACTTACCAACCTCAGGAAGCTCAACAAAAGTTATCTCGCCCAGTGCATCTACGGCATATTCGGTAATACCGATGATGTACGTACCATCTACGTTGATTATCCACTCGTGTTCTTCTGTATACTTCAGTGTATCCGGGTTCATACTTTATTCTCCAACTAATTTATACAACAGGTTTCCGACCGCTCCCAAGCTTATAAAGGGGCGGTGCTTCAACAATAACATTATGTTTACGAGGTCCGGCCTGCAGCACGGTACCTTCCTGCGCCAGTTCAAGAGGCACATAGCCCAATCCTATACCACATCCAACACTCGGACCATATGTACCACTGGTAACATTTCCTATCTTCCTGCCCTCGTGCAGCAGCTCATATCCGCTTCGCGGCGCACGCCGGTTTGGACTGCGCAAGGATACAAGTACTTGGTAATTCCCTGCTTCACGCTGCGCTTCCAACCTTTCTTTTCCTGGAAAATTACTTTTCCAGGCAATAAAACGGTTCATTGCTGCTTCCAACGGGGTGGTGGCAGTTGTAATATCATCACCATTCAACGGATATCCCATCTCGCTGCGCAGTGTGTCGCGTGCACCGAGACCACAAGGCACCACATCCGGGTAATCCGCAAAAGCACGCCAAAGCGCAGGTGCGTCGGCAGCAGGAATATACAGTTCATATCCCAACTCACCGGTGTAACCGGCACGAGCGATGACAATACCATCATTCATTCGCATAGTGCCCCAAAACTTCAGCACTTGCACATCTCCAAATCCCACAGAACGCAATACTTCCAACGCCCGGGGACCTTGAATATCTATCTTCGCGGTTTCTTCGGAAACATTTTCAATTCCGGGAATATTTTCCGCAAGCAAAGCCGCCACCTCTTCCAGGGGACCTGCATTAGTTACCAGCAACACCTCGTCTTCTGCCAGTTTCAATGCCACACAATCGTCAATAACTCCGGCATCCTGGCGTAACAATGCTGTGTAACGGCAACGACCGACGGGTACGGAAACAATGTCACCAATAACTAAATCACTCAATGCGGCAATACCTGCTGCACCCCGAATTACAAACTCACCCATATGTGAACAATCAAACATACCCGCCTTCGAGCGGACATGGAGGTGCTCTTCAATAATTCCAGAGAAATGGACGGGAAGTCCCCACCCGTGAAAATCAACGACCCGTCCCCCATGACGGGCATATTCAGCAGATAGCGGTGTATTTTGCATCGTTTGCCTCTCAGAGTTTGCTCGCGCGGAATTTATCAATAACAGGGTCTGATCGACCCCATGCCCAGGCGAACGGCAAACTTACAGACATATTGCTCCATCGTGGTCGATTCCACGTAAACTCTCGCCAGTCACAATATGTCGCTGATTGAGATATACTATGCCATATTGAGAAAGTAAATGCAAATAAATATACCTGCCGGCAATTCTATAACCCACACTGTACCCTCTTACCCTATGATAGTAATTTTTGAGGAAACAGGATTTTTCTGTCATAGCAAGTACTTTTCTTTCAGATTGGATATAAACAGCAGTAAATAAGTACAATAGGGCTATTAGATTATGATATTACTCTAATGTACGCCACAAAAGATCGTACCCTTCGTTACAAAAAGAACAGGATGTATAGGCAATGAATTAAAATAGTGGTGTTTCTTTTCTGTTTTTTTTATGTCGAATACCGAAGGTCGCCCTCTCATAACAATAACCTACTGTTCTTGATCTTTTCAGTTATAAAGAATAAGTGTAGTGTTTTGATGCAAGGATATAATTTATGGATTCTGGTTTAAATCAACAAGCAGCCGACAATACAGCCGGCAGCCCTGAAGAAAATAAAGCAAGAAAATATCTTGCTGCAGCGGACGAAGGAAATGTTGATGCGCAATTTATGCTGGGGGCATGCTATGCCCTGGGGGTTGGTGTTGAGAAAAACCTGATAGAGGCCATGCGCTGGTATGGACGCGCCGGGGAGAACGGTGTAGTAAAAGCCCAACTTAATCTCGCCATATTACTCGAAAAAGGTGACGTGGGCAAACCCAATCCAAAAGAGGCAGCACACTGGTATCAAAAGGCCGCAGAAATGGGTAATGCTACGGCACAATTTAATCTTGGCACCTGTTATGCCTTTGGAAAAGGCGTTGAGAAAAAAACCGGGGAAGCAACCGACTGGTTTCGCAGGGCTGCCGATCAGGGACACATGACAGCACAATTCAATCTGGCTATTTGTTATTCCAAAGGCATTGGCATATTACAGGATCAGAGCGAAGCAATAGCATGGTATACCAAAGCAGCAGAACAAGGTCATGCCAAAGCCCAATACAATCTGGGTATATGTCACGCCAAAGGTGAGGGTGTCGAACAAAGCCATTTTGAAGCGGTACGGTGGTATCACATGGCAGCCGATCAGAATGACGTAATGGCACAATTCAATCTCGGGCGGTGTTACACCAAAGGTCAGGGGGCATTACAAGACCCCTATGAAGCGGCACGATGGTATACAAAATCTGCGGAGTTGGGTTTCCCAAAAGCACAAATTACTCTTGCCGACTGCTACTACCGGGGTGAAGGGGTAGATCAATCTCCCCAAAAAGCAGTGCTATGGTGTGAAAAGGCCGCAAATCTGGGAAACTCGGCAGCAGTAAAACGCCTGGGGAAATATAAGACAGGACAAGCTTAAGCGCCGATTCTCAATCAAAGTCATCGAAAAAATCAGGGCTGTCCAATTCACTAAGTTCCTTCTGAACAAAACGCTGTATTTCACCCTCGGTGATGGGTCTAAGCGCCTCATCCGGCTCTTCAGATTTTTTCTGCCTGCCTGATTCCGGTTTCCCCTCTGAGAAACACTGGCGTACCTGCCGCTCCAAGTACTCGGACAATACCTGCATCACATGCTCATACTTTTCTTTAATGGTTCCCTTATTCATGATTTCATCATCAAGGGGCAACGCCTCACTGGCAAATATAGCAACGAGGCGACTACACTCGGGGCACGGTCCAATAATAATGGAACCGGGAGGCGGCATCATTATTTGACCTGCCACACCACAGTGCGGGCAATGTATTTTCAGTAAAGAAATCATATTCTAAACTCCAAATATTTCCTATATGTAGTATACCATATAAAAGGAAAATCGTTTGTTAGCCATAGGTTTCTGTCTTGCCCCGACCTATAAATAATACCGCCGAAATTCACACTTGTATGGCGATCCCCGGTATTTTCCATTCCTGTATGCGGAAAGAATAATCACAACCCCAAAAGGGTTCCTTGGTGCTAAACGTAAAGTAAGGACAACACCTCTGGATACAGAAAATATTCCCCCTCAATATCAGAACTTAATGGAACTTCCGGGGAATGCGACTAAACTGATTTCAAAATCCACATCGATTCCTGATTCCCGGTCACGAACACGAATAGCAGATTCCCAGCAATCGAATTTCCGGCGCAGTTCATAGGTCTGACTACGTAAGTTCCCATCTTTCAAGTTGTAAATATGCTCAAAGCCAAGTCCCCAGTTTTCACCCAGTTTATAGCCTAAACCATAGAGCACTTCACGGTTAAACACCTGTCCATCTGTATCGGTATAGAAAAAACCGATGCGCCCACTGAAACGCCCGCCCAACATAGTATTATCATAGTAAAGCTGCGTTAATATACGACTGTAATCCCCGCTGCTGCGCTCTACGCCGTAGAGCTCTTCGCGCCAGGTATAATCACGGAATTGTTCATATACTTTTGGAAACCAGCGCTGGAATCCTTTACGATGTTCCGACGCGGCATATTGCGCACTGGTGTGCCGTTCACCCACGAACTGCGCTCCCCACCATGGACGGGGACGTATATCTATCTCGACCTCATAGTCTTCGCTTTTTCGTACTTCGTTCCAAAAATCATTTCCCTGATAAAGACAGATACGCCCGACCTGCCATACTTCATCGGATTCCGCATCACGCCCCAAAAATAGATTTGTAATTTTCGTCTCAACACGGCTGTGCCCATAAACATTATCCAGCATATCAAATTGCGGCGCATCATAGGGGCTTAAGGTAGAATCGGGACGATACGAATAAGTAACGGAAGGCGTTACAATATGTTTAAATCCGGAGAAACCCAGTATCCCTGGATATATTTTATGAAAGCGGGTTTCCA
>JAGLCZ010000778.1 GCA_023145975.1 Candidatus Hydrogenedentota bacterium
GTATCCATCCTCTTGCAGCTGTTTTTCCATAAGACAGGGCCAACTCTCTTCCCTCGCCACTCCCCAGCCATAGGTGTACGAATCGCCTATGGCAAGGATTCGGTAGGTGTCGCCCCGATCCCGGGGTAGTTCCCGGTCCCGAATGCCAATGGAATTTATGCTTGCTGTATACTCAAAGTCGACGGTCTTGAAATGTTGTTCTGCAAAAGGGGGGAAGATGAGTTCAACGGTATGGGGAAGGTTGGGAGGATGAACTACAAGTCCTACCAAACGATCCGCAATAAAACTGGCAATGAAAACAAAGGTCACGGAGAACAGTATAAGAAGTATATTTTTAACCGGGGTTCCATTTGTTTTCATAGGGGTTTCCTTTTTGTAGAAAAAAACGCAGTCCCCTGTATAGTAAGGAACTGCGTTGTGGATTCTTTATCTTTATCCCTGGGTTTCATCCGATTCCGGTTCCTCAGTTTCGCCCATGAGATATTTGTGCATGGATTGTGCGGCTGTTCGTCCTGCGCCCATTGCAAGGATAACGGTAGCCGCACCTGTAACGACATCGCCGCCTGCAAACACGCCCGGTTTGGTCGTCGCCATGGTTTTCTCATCGGCAACAATGGTACCCCAGCGGGTTTGTTCGAGTCCGGGGGTGGTACTCTGGATGATGGGATTGGGCGAATTGCCAATAGCGATAATTGCCAGATCGATATCGACGATAAATTCAGAACCTTCAATCGGGATTGGACGGGGACGTCCTGATTTATCGGCTTCGCCCAGTTTCATTTGGAGACATTCAACGCCGACGAGGCGTCCTTTTTCATTCCCCAGGAAGCGCAGTGGGTTTGAAAGGAGTTTAAAGATGATCTGTTCTTCTCCGGCATGGTGTACCTCTTCGGCACGTGCAGGAAGTTCTGCTTTCGAACGACGATAGATAACATATACATTCTCTGCACCCAGCCGTTTGGCTGTGCGTGCGGAGTCCATGGCAACATTACCGCCGCCGAAGACCGCTACATTGCGACCTTTGATAATGGGCGTATCATATTCTGGAAAACGATAGGCTTTCATGAGATTGGCGCGGGTGAGATATTCATTGGCAGTATACACACCGATAAGGTTTTCGCCCGGAAGTTTCAGGAAGAGGGGCAGTCCTGCACCTGATCCGATAAATACGGTTTCAAAGCCCTGGTTCAGCAAGTCATCTATCGTTTCAGACATGCCGACAACACGGTTGCGTACCAGTTTCACTCCGATTTGCTCCAAAGCACTGATTTCGTAGTGGACGATTTCTTTGGGAAGACGAAATTCAGGGATGCCGTATACCAGTACACCGCCCGGACTGTGGAATGCTTCGAATATGGTGACGTCATGTCCCAGCCGCCGCATTTCACCTGCAGCCGTCAGTCCGGCAGGTCCTGACCCGATTACAGCGACTTTACGTCCTGTTTCATTGCTTGGGGGTACCGGGGTAACACGGTCGCGATCCCGTTCATAATCTGCGACAAACCGTTCCAGACAGCCAATGGCGACGGGATCCGATTTTTTGGATAGGATACATAATTCTTCACATTGGCTTTCCTGAGGACAGACACGTCCGCACACGGCAGGAAGTGAGTTGGTCGTCTTGATTATTTTGAAGGCGCCCTGGAAATCTTTTTCCTCAACTGCCGTGATGAAACCGGGGATATCAATATTGACCGGGCATCCTGCCACACAACGGGGTTTCTTACACTTTAAGCACCGGGAAGCTTCAATGACCGCTTGTTCATCGGTCAGCCCAAAGGGTACTTCATTGAAATTATGAATACGCTCCAACGGTGGCTGTTCCGTCATTTTCTGTCTTGGTGCTTTTTCAGGCATTTCCCTTTGCTCCCTCCAGTTTGCATTTATGACTATGTTCAGTAGATTCCTGTTCTTGTTCGCGATAAGCAGTCAGGCGTGTCATCAATTCAACAAAATCAACTTTATGTCCGTCAAATTCCGGTCCATCTACACAGGTGAACTTGGTTTCACCGCCCACAGTAACACGACAGCCGCCGCACATTCCTGTGCCATCCACCATCATGGAGTTCAGGCTGACCATGGTATGAATATTATATTTGAGTGTCAGTTCACATAAGGCCTTCATCATGGGAACGGGACCAATCGCTACCACAATATGTACGGGTTCGCGATTGATGATTTCTTCAAGGGCCTGGGTTACGAATGCTTTGCGTCCATGACTGCCGTCATCGGTGCAGACAATGAGTTCTTCGCCGATCTTGCCAATCTCTTCTTCCAGGATAAGGAGATGCTTTTCGCGGGCACCGATGATATTGAGTACCCGGTTTCCTGCCTTTTCCATGGC